>NZ_JBFUJG010000076.1:0-24773 GCF_056401495.1 Mucilaginibacter sp. P4_E8 | reverse complement strand
GTCTAAAGCAAATATTTTATTAGACATAGCATTGATAAACTAAAGCATAAGCATGTCTTTTTACAGGCACTCAAGGGCAGCTTTTGATAATAAATAGTATGGGATATTTGGATCAGATTGATTTGTTAAAGTTACCGCAGCATGTTGCCATAATTATGGATGGCAATGGCCGCTGGGCAAAAGAAAAAGGCAAATTAAGAGTGTTTGGTCATCATAACGGAGTAACATCTGTTAGGGATGTTGTTGAAGGTGCCGATAAATTAGGCATAAAATATATTACCCTATATACGTTTTCGTCCGAAAACTGGAACCGCCCCAAATTAGAGGTTATGGCTATTATGGAACTTATGGTAAGCACCATTCATAAGGAGATAGCCGGATTTATGAAAAATAATATCAAGCTTAATGCAATTGGTGATCTGGACATGCTGCCTGCAAAATGTTTTAGAGAACTTAGCGCTGCTATGCAAAAAACCGCAGGTAATACCGGAGTAGTCCTTACACTGGCATTGAGCTATAGTTCAAGGCGCGAAATTGTGCGTGCAGCTAAAAATATAGCTGTTAAAGTACAAAACGGCGAACTGGACATAGCCGATATTAACGAAGAAGTTTTTGAGAACAATTTATTTACCAGCGATATGCCAAATCCCGAATTGCTGATAAGAACCAGCGGCGAATACCGCATTAGTAACTATCTATTATGGCAAATTGCCTATGCTGAATTGTATTTTACACCTAAGTTTTGGCCCGATTTCAGGAAGGAAGATTTGTACGAAGCGATACTTGATTATCAGAAACGGGAGCGCCGTTTTGGTATGACAAGTGAGCAAGTTAACTAAATTTTTACTTTTAACACTTTTTAACAACTGTATAAATTATTTTTAGCCCACTAAAATATTCGAATGTATAAATTTCTTTTTGCTATTCTTCTCTCTGTTTTTGGTACCGCAGCGCTGGCCCAGGTTTCCAATATTCCGAGGTCACCACTGACAAAATCGATACCGGCTGATAGTTTAAGTTATCTTAATCCCCGGGACTATATTATTGGGGGCATTTCTGTTAGTGGTGCAAAGTATCTGGATAAAGATATTTTGATACAACTTTCAAAATTAACCAAAGGTGATCGTATCAACTTACCGGGCGAACGTAATGCCGAAGTAATAAAAGCCTTATATAAAGAAGGTTTATTTGATGATGTACAGTTAAACATTACAAAAATTAACCTGGATACCATTTACCTGGAAATTGCAGTGAAAGAACTGCCGCGCCTTTCGCGTATGCATATAACCGGGATACGAAAGGGCGAAATTGAAGATGTACAGAAAAAACTGAACGACAGAACAGGGAAAATTGTAAATGAAAATTTAATAACTACCACTACTGCTATTATTAAGAAACACTTTAACGAAAAGGGTTTTTATAATACCACAATTAAGCTTACCCAGCGTAAAGATCCCGGAGATGCCAATAGTGTGATACTGGATGTGGCTATTGATAAAAAAACCAAAGTAAAAATAAACGAAGTTACTTTTGAAGGGAACAAAGCATTTAGCGATAAAAAGTTAAAGAAGTTTTTGAAAAAGACCCGCGAAAAAAAATGGTATAACCTGTTTGGTTCTAAAAAATTCAAACTGGATAAATACGAAGAAGATAAGCAGAGCCTGGTTGAATCGATGCAGGGCAAAGGCTATCGCGATGCCGAATTGGTAAGTGATTCTGTTTGGAAGCATGACGACAATACTGTTAACATAAAACTTAAAGTTTATGAAGGGCCTAAATATTACTTCGGTGATGTTAAGTGGTCAGGCAATGCCAAATACTCAACTGATTTATTAAACAGGATACTGCACATTAAAAAAGGCGATGTGTTTAGCGAAGATGAGTTAAATAAAAGGCTGGTTGGCCCAACGCCAAGTAACGATGATGTTTCTTCGCTTTACCTTAATGATGGTTATTTAACCTACACCGCCGATCCTGTACAGGTAAAAGTATACAACGATACTGTTGACCTGGATATACGTGTATATGAAGGGCCTCAGTATACTATAAACCGTGTAAGCTTAAAAGGTAACGATGTAACCAACGATAAAGTGGTTATGCGTGAAATTCAAACCAAACCGGGCCAAAAATTCAATAAAGATTTATTGATCCGCAGCTCGCGCGAGATTGGCCAGCTGGGTAACTTTGATGAACAAAAAACAGAGCCTAAACCGGTTAACATTAACCCGCAGGATGGTACTGTTGATTTGGTTTACAACGTTGTTGAAAAACCATCAGATCAGATCGAGCTATCGGGCGGTTTTGGTGGCGGGCAGCTGGTGGGTACACTGGGGCTTACGTTCAACAACTTCTCTTTAAGGAATATTTTCAACCTTAAAGCATATAAACCACTGCCAAAAGGCGATGGACAAAAACTAAGCTTAAGGGGCCAGTCGAGCGGAAGAACCTACCAGAACTTCTCGTTCACCTTCTCTGAACCATGGTTAGGTGGTAAAAAACCAATCTACTTTGCGTTATCAGCATATACACAAGGTAGTTCAACCGGGCAATACTATCCTAAAACAAGCCCTTATTACAATAACCTGCGTATAAACGGTGTTGGTGTAACATTGGGTAAACGTTTAAAATGGCCCGATAACTACTTCCAGTTAAATTACTCATTGAATGTTGACCATTATAACCTGGATAATTATACCGGTTACTTGTTTACCAATGGTACATCATACAATATCAAGTTAACACAGGAATTAAGCCGTAACTCAATTGATGCGCCTATTTTCCCAACACAGGGATCAAATATTAAATTTACTGTACAAGCCACGCCACCATATTCATTATTTAATAATGTTAACTACAAAATTGCAACCCCCGAGGAGCGCTATCATTTTGTGGAGTATTATAAGGTTAAATATGATGCGCAGTGGTTTTCTAAACTGGTTGGCAAGTTTGTGCTGATGTCGCAGGTAAGGTTCGGCTTCCTGGGTATGTATAATAAAGATGTGGGGCCTTCGCCGTTTGAGCGCTTTAAATTAGGTGGTGATGGTATGCAGAGCTACCAGTTTTTACAGGGTAGTGAAATTATCGGGTTAAGGGGTTATCAAAACTTCTCGATAGTTCCTGAGGGTTCAACCGAAAATCAAAATACAAATACAGGTAGCACCATCTACAATAAGTATACGCTTGAGCTGCGCCACCCGGTTATTGCAAGCCAGTCGGCAACTATATTTTTGCTGGCATTTGCCGAAGGTGGTAATGTTTGGAACAACTTTAGTCAGTTTAATCCGTTTAACGTGAGGCGTTCAGTTGGGGTTGGAGCGAGAATATTTTTACCTATATTTGGATTGCTTGGATTAGATTATGGCTACGGATTTGATAAAATACCAGGAGCACCTGATGCAAACAGGGGACAATTCCATTTTACAATTTCTCAGAGTTTATCCGGTGGATTTAATTAATTTGCACAGCGATATATGAAGAAGATAATTTTAATAGCGTTTTTAACGTTAACAGCAATCACCGGAGCTTACGCGCAGCGTTTTGCTTATGTTGATTCGGAATATATATTAAAACATATGCCGGAGTATGCTTCATCGCAAAAACAGCTGGCAGCTTTATCTGATCAGTGGCAAAAAGAAGTTGACGGTCGTTTTCAGGAAATTGACCGCCTGTACAAAGCGTACCAGGCCGATCAGGTTTTAATGACGGCCGATATGAAAAAACGCCGGGAGGCCGAAATTGTAGACAAAGAAAAAGCCGCGAAGGATTTTCAGCGTCAAAAATTCGGACCTGATGGCGAGCTCTCACAAAAGAGTGGTTCCTTGATTAAACCAATTCAGGATCGCGTGTCTAAAGCTGTACAAGCAGTGGCCGAAGGTGATAACCTGGATATGGTATTTGACAAAAACAGCGAAGTAATGATGCTGTATGCTAATCCGCGTTATGATAAAAGCGCTGATGTAATAACAAAATTAGGGCTTAAACCCGGAGTATTTGCTAAATAAATTTTCGAATAAATAAACAGAACTATTATTAAACACAGGACAAGAAAAATGAAAAAACTATTTAAAGTTGCTTTAGTTGCAGTAGGTATGATATTTGCGGGCAACTTTGCCAATGCGCAAACCAAAATTGGCCATATTAATTTTAACCAGCTGATTGACATGATGCCTGAAACTAAGACTGTAACAACCCAAATGCAGGCTTACCAAAAAACTTTCATCGACCAGCTTACTACCATGAACAATGAGTATACTACAAAAGGTCAGGAGTTTCAAAAAAACAGTGCTACCATGACTGATGCTATCCGTACTTCAAAAGGTCAGGAATTACAGGATATACAAAAACGTATGCAGGATTATCAAAACAATGCACAACAACAAGTTGATGCTAAAAGACAAGAATTAGGTAAACCACTTATTGATAAAGCCACTGCTGCTGTAAACGCTGTTGCTAAAGAAAAAGGATACGCTTATGTATTAGATTCTTCACAAGTAAGTTTATTGGTATCTCCTGATGCTGATGACCTGATGGCAGCTGTAAAGCTTAAACTTGGATTAAAGTAAAATCAATTATTAGTCATTTATAAAAAAGCGTCCTGTATATACTGGACGCTTTTTTTATTTTTGTGTATATGCATCAACCTATTGGTATTTTCGATTCGGGCTATGGCGGCCTTACTGTTTTTAAATCAATTATTGAACAGCTTCCTGAATATGACTACATATACCTGGGCGATAATGCCCGTGCGCCATATGGTAACCGCTCGTTCAACACCATTCATCAATACACCTGGGAGTGTGTTCAATGGTTTTTTGATCAGGGATGCCCATTGGTTATACTGGCCTGTAACACGGCATCAGCCAAAGCGCTGCGTACTATACAACAAGTGGATCTTAAAAATGCTGATCCCTCAAAAAGGGTTTTAGGCGTTATAAGACCAACGGCCGAAGTTATTGGCGATTATACCAAAACAAAAGAGATAGGTGTGCTGGGTACAACAGGAACCGTAAATTCGGGCTCATACCTTTTAGAAATAGAAAAGTTTTTTCCGGATATAAAAGTTTATCAGCAGGCCTGCCCTTTATGGGTACCGCTTATTGAAAATGGTGAGTACGACCAACCCGGTTCCGATTATTTTGTGAAACAGTACCTGGATCAGGTTATGGCTCAATCACCGCAAATTGATACCATTTTGTTGGCTTGTACTCATTATCCGTTAATTCAACAAAAAATAGAAGCCAACCTGCCAGCACATGTTAAGGTAGTTTCCCAGGGTGATATTGTGGCCGGTAGTTTGGTTGATTACTTGAAGCGGCATCCTGAGATAGAAACTAAGTTAAGTAAAAACGGCATTAACAAATTTTATACTACTACTGATGATACCGCCGATTTTGATCATCATGCCTCATTATTTTTCTCGGCTCCTGTAAAGTCAACCTTTGTATCAGCAAATGATCTGGTGAAGACGGAGTGTTGAGGTGGGATTTTGTCTGAACCGGGATTTTTGGGATTTAAGGATTTCTACGATTTGATTTAAAGTCAAGAAGATAAAAATCCTTAAATCCTAAAAATCTGTTTAATCCCGGTTCAGACAAAATAACATGACGTTCATCACCCAACTTAGCCTATCAACTTAATATAACTTATCGCCTAAAATATTATAACATTTATTAAGTTTGCATTTAAAGCAAACGAACCCTTGAGTTTTTATTTTACATATTTTGTTGTAGCAATTGGGTTGTTTAGTTTTGCGGCCTTTTTTGCTTTGTTTGGTGTTTACGCCGAGCGAAAAATTTCGGCATTTATACAAGACAGACTTGGCCCAACAGAAACAGGTAAATTTGGCTCGCTCCAAACCCTGGCCGATATATTGAAGATGATCCAGAAGGAACTGATCATTCCGGCAGCTGCCGATAAATGGCTGTTTATGCTGGCGCCTGCAATAATTTTTATTGCTGTTTATATGGGTTTTGCAGCGCTGCCCTGGGCGCCAGGCCTTATCCCTTCAAAAATAAACCTGGGTGTATACTATATTTTTGCCATTATATCTATCGAAACCCTGGGCATCCTGATGGCTGGTTGGGGATCAAACAATAAATATTCTATTTTGGGCGCCATGCGCTCGGCCGCGCAGATCATTTCGTACGAGATCCCTGCCGGTTTCGCCATTATATCAGCAGTGATGATAGCGCAAACGCTCAACCTGCAGGAGGTAGCCACCCAGCAAGGTATTTTATCGGCCGAAACAATAAAGTTTGCCGGTTTTTGGGATGTATCGGCAACAGGTGGTTTTTTTTGTTGGAATGTATTCCGCGCTCCACATCTGATCATCGCATTTGTTATTTATTTTATAGCCTCACTGGCCGAAAGTAACCGGGCGCCTTTTGATATACCCGAAGCCGAATCGGAACTGGTAGCAGGTTTCCATACCGAATTTACAGGCATCAGGTTTGCATTAGTATTTTTAGCAGAGTACTCGATGATGTTCCTGGTATCCATGATAGGAGTGATCCTGTTTTTAGGTGCGTGGAACACGCCATTACCAAATATAGGTTCGGTACATTTGGCAACGTGGACAACCGGCATGGCCTGGGGCATTTTATGGGTAACCCTTAAAACATTAACCCTGGTTGGCGTGCAAATGTGGATCAGGTGGACACTGCCCCGTTTCCGGGTAGACCAACTGATGAACCTTTGCTGGAAAGTACTAACCCCACTGGCCTTTGCATGTATGCTGATATCAGGCGTGTGGAGGTTGTGGCTGATGTAGCTTTTGGGAGCAAGGATTAAGGACGGAAGGATAAAAGATTAAGGATGAAAAGATAAAGGACAAAGCATAGAATTGAGAGTCAAGAATCAAGATAAAAGAAAAAAATCAAGGTAATCCCTGAATCCCATAAATCAAGGTTCAGGCAAAAAATCAAAATCAACGTAATCAAATAAATCAACGGTCAGTGTTTAAAAGATTAATCAACGGTTTTACTACGGCATGGAAAGGTTTAAGCCTTACCGTGAAGCACTTGTTTGCGTCAAATGCCGACAGGAAGATCATTACCGTGAGCGACAGTAATTACTTTAAACAACTGGAAGGCACCAATACCATACAATACCCCAAACAGGAATTGCCTGTACCCGAGGTAGGCCGCTACCAGTTGGATGTGGAAATGGATGATTGCATTGTATGCGATCTGTGTGCCAAGGTATGCCCGGTTAACTGTATAGATATTGAGGCTATCAAGGCCACTGAAGCTATAGGTCAAACCTCTGATGGTACCACCAAACGATTATACGCTGCTAAGTTTGATATTGATATGGCCAAATGCATGTATTGTGGTTTATGTACCATTGTATGCCCTACGGAGTGCATTGTAATGACCAATCAATATGATAAAACTGTATTCCAATTAAGCGACCTTACTTACCAGTTCTCAGACATGTCGCCCGAAGTTGCTGCCGAAAAGCGCGCTTTGTTTGATCAGCAACAGGCCGAAAAGCAAGCCGCTAAACTGGCCGCCATGCAAAAAAAGGAGGGCGGTGCATGACTTTAATACGGGTGCTTTTTTACTTTTTGAGCTTTATTGCTATAGCTTCGGCATTATATGCGGCGGCAAGCAAAAACCTGGTACGCGGCATATTTGTGTTTTTTGTAACACTGTTTGCACTCGCCGGATTATATGTATTGGCCCTGGCCGATTTTGTGGCCGTAACCCAGGTGGTGATTTACGTTGGGGGCATACTGGTGCTTATACTGTTTGCTTTTATGCTATCGGGTAAAGAAACCTTGAATGTATTACAGCAGCAAAAGGATAAGTTTTTCAGTCTGGCTAAACTGCCTGCCATATTACTGGCTGCTTTATTTTTTATAGTGCTGCTCAATGTGGTATTGAAGGCCGATGCTGATAACCTGCCGTGGGTCAAAGAATCTATAAGTCTTAAAAACGAAATCACACCGAATGCGATCATGATTGATAATATCGGCATTAACTTAATGACCCGCTATTTACTGCCTTTTGAGGCTATATCTGTTTTATTGCTGATGGCATTGGTAGGCGCGGCGCACTTATCACGTA
The DNA here is from genome assembly GCF_056401495.1 of Mucilaginibacter sp. P4_E8. Taxonomy (NCBI): domain Bacteria; kingdom Pseudomonadati; phylum Bacteroidota; class Sphingobacteriia; order Sphingobacteriales; family Sphingobacteriaceae; genus Mucilaginibacter; species Mucilaginibacter sp. P4_E8. The sequence goes on along the minus strand of NZ_JBFUJG010000076.1, from coordinate 16,704 downwards.
AGGAGGGCAAAGCATGATCTCATTAACCGATTTTATGGTAGTAAGCGTGGCGCTATTTTGTATAGGGCTGTACATGATCGTATCAAAACACAACGCCATCCAGATACTGATAGGCATTGAACTGATACTGAATGCCGCGATTTTAAACTTGGTAGCATTTGGCAAATATGATAAGGTAAACAACAGCGGACAGATCTTCGCCCTGTTTGCCATTGTATTAGCGGCGGCCACCACCGCGGTAGCATTGGCCATTATATTGAATGTTTACAGGAGATATAAAACCATTGATCCTAATGATATTAATAAATTGAGGGATTGACCATTAAAAGAATATTATAACAAAATAAATTGGAAGACTTTTTACATTCCATACAAATATTAAACTATACAGTGGCAGCCGTAGCTTTGCCGCTGCTTGCCGCTTTAATAAACTTTTGCCTGCCGGTAAAAAGCAAGGTTGCAGGTTGGGTATCAACGATAGCTATCCTGTTGAGCTGTATATTATCAGCCAAAGTATTTGCCGGGGTGTGGAACAATCACCAGGTGCATGCACAGCATATTTGGTTTACCGTTGGCAAAACCGAGGTTTTTGCAGGGGTATTATTGAATAATCTTTCGGTATTGATGTTGTTGCTGGTATCAGTTATTTCCTTGCCGGTGCATATTTACTCCACCGCTTACATGAAGCACGACGATAGGTACAGCCGTTATTTTACCTATCTCAGTTTCTTTTGTTTCAGTATGCTGGCGCTGGTAGTGGTTGATAGCCTGGTGCTGTTTTATGCATTTTGGGAGTTGGTGGGTTTTTCATCATACCTGCTTATCGGCTTTTGGTTTACACGTGATAAAGCTGTGCAGGCCAACAAGAAAGCCTTTATCATAAACCGTATTGGCGATGTAGGCCTACTGACTGCTATTATCATATTATTTGCTCAATACCACACCTTTGATATCACTCAACTTTTTGCCGAAAAGGGATTGATAGCCCAGTCGGTTATTAATAATGGTTTATGGGTTGCCCCAACCGGGCAACTGCCCGCCATCTGGCAATACATCGCCTGCGGAGGTATTTTTTTAGCCGTCGCGGCCAAATCGGCACAGTTCCCATTACATACCTGGCTGCCCGATGCTATGGAGGGGCCAACTTCGGTGTCAGCGCTTATTCATGCCGCAACTATGGTGGCCGCAGGTGTGTTTTTGCTGGGCAGGGTTTACCCTATGTTTACCGAAAATGAACTAACCGTATTGGCTTGTATCGGATGCTTTACCGCGTTCATGGCGGCTACCATCGCCCTTACACAAAATGATCTGAAACGTATCCTGGCCTATTCCACCATATCGCAGTTAGGCTTTATGATACTGGCCATGGGAGTGGGGGCTTATGCATCTTCACTGTTCCATCTGGCAACACACGCGTTTTTTAAGTGCCTGTTGTTTTTGGTTGCCGGTATCGTGATCCACCAGATGCAGCACATTAAAGAGGATAACGGCCTGAACATCGATCCGCAGGATATCTCCTACATGGGCGGTCTGCGTAAAAAGCTGCCGCTTACTTTTATAGCCGCCATTGTGGGTGGCCTGGCGCTTGTGGGTTTACCGCTTACCTCGGGTTATCTGTCAAAAGATGGCATCCTGATCCAGGCTTTTGAATGGAGCGAAAACCGGAGCGGATGGTTGAAGATCATTCCTATCACGGCTCTGCTTACCAGCTGGCTCACCGCTTTTTATGTGGCGCGGCTTATTGTAAAAGTGTTTTTTGGTGAATTGAGGCTACTAAAAAATAACCCTGGTATTAAGCTGCACATCAGCGATGGCGGTTGGCAATACAAATTGCCATTAATTTTACTGGCTGTTTGCTGTTTGTTCCCTCTGTTTTCACTCCATCCGTTATTGTATGAACAAGCCTGGATTTTTAACGGATTAAAACCTTCTAATTTCCTGGTGCGCGAAAATATATACCATACCATTATCCCGGCAGGTGTAAATATTTTAAGCTTGTTTGTATTATACGCTGCCTACGCCATCTACGTAAAGCCAAATGGGTTTTCGTTCGCGCAAAGCAGATTTTTATATCGCCTGTCCTATAACCAATGGTATATTGATGCCTTATATAAACGCGCCATAGTAAAACCAGTATTAAGGCTGGGAAGCGCCTGCTTTTGGTTCGACCGCAGGGTTATTGATGGCCTGCTGCATTTATTAACCAGGATAAGCAGCTATATTGCAAAAGCTGCAGCCTTTACTGATCGATATATTGTTGATGGCTTTTTGAATTTGATGGTGATTATAGTGCAAAGTATTGGCAATTTTGCACGTAAGTTTCAAAGCGGTAAAGTACAATACTATTTGTTTAGCATGTTGGTAATTGTGCTGGCGCTGTTTATTTTAAAAATACTGATCTGAACCTGATGAATATATTAACCTTACTCATATTTATACCTGTACTGTTCGGCTTCATCATTATGCTGCTGCCCTCGTCATTGCGCAGCAGTTTTAAATATATTACCCTGTTGACTACACTGATACAACTGGGCATGAGCATATGGATATATCTTCATTTTAAAACAGGTGCTGCTTATGGCGGTATTAACCACGAAGATCAGTTCCAGTTTGTGAAAAAACTCCCCTGGATCTCCCTAAACCTGGGCAGCATGGGCAAAATGCAGATTGATTATTTTGTAGGGATTGATGGTATATCAATTACCCTGCTGGTCATGACATCGCTGGTATTGGTTATTGCCGCTTTATCATCATGGGAAATAAAAAGTAACCTCAAGGGTTTCTTCCTGTTGTTTTTACTGTTGGATATGGCCGTTATGGGCGTTTTTTGCTCGCTCGATTTCTTCCTTTTCTACTTGTTTTATGAGCTGATGCTGCTGCCACTATATTTCCTGATCGGGATGTGGGGTGGTGCGCGCAGAGAATACGCTGCTATTAAGTTTTTCCTGTATACCTTATTTGGTTCGGTGTTTATGTTGCTGGTGATGGTTGGTTTATACCTTTCCGTTACCGATCCGGCTACGGGTAACCATACCTTTAACATGGTACAGATGATGAACCCGGCCAATTATAGCGCGCAATCCATATTCTCCATAGCAGGGCATCAAACCATATTGGGCATGCCTGCACGTACGGTAGGCTTTGTGGTGCTGTTCATCGCTTTTGCTATTAAGGTGCCCGTGGTGCCATTGCATACCTGGCTGCCCGATGCGCACGTGGAAGCGCCAACACCGGTATCCATTATCCTGGCAGGTATCCTGCTTAAAATTGGTGGTTATGGAATTATTCGTATCTGCTTAGGTATTTTTCCGGAGGTAGCTACTACCGGTGCTTTTTGGTTGGGGCTGTTAGGAGTGATCTCAATTTTATATGGCGCTTTCAACGCCCTGGCCCAGCGCGACCTGAAACGGATGATCGCTTATTCATCCGTATCGCACATGGGTTTTGTGCTGTTAGGTATTGCATCACAAACTGCCGAGGGTATCAGTGGCGCGGTGATGCAAATGGTGAGTCACGGGTTTTTATCAACCATGTTATTCTTTTTAGTGGGTGTGCTTTATAACCGCGTGCACGATAGGGGAATTTACCATTTCAGGGGACTGGGTAACCTGATGCCAAAATATACAGCCTTTATTATGATCGCATTTTTTGCATCATTGGGTTTGCCGGGTTTTTCGGCATTTGTGGCCGAGGCGTTCACGTTAGCCGGTGCATTTAAATCGCCTACGGTAAATGATCTATTGCCTTACTGGATGGCTGTTTGCGGCGCGGTTGGTTTACTGTTGGGTGCGGCGTACTTTTTATGGACACTACAACGCATGTTTTTTGGTGCAGAATCATTAAAAGGGGGCGCTGTTTGGAAAACCGCCCTAACCGACCTGAACCTGCGCGAAAAATTGACTCTGGCACCGTTAGCTTTAATAGCCATAGCTTTAGGTATTATGCCATCATTGGTTTTTGATAAGATCAATGATTCGGTACTTACCCTGATCCAGTTTTTACAGCTTAAATAGTTCAATAAAAATAAATGCACGATCTGCTACCCCATATATCCGATCAGTTATCCAATGTTTTTGGCAGCATAACATATTTTATGCCCGAGGTTTATGTGACATTGCTGTTCATCATTGTACTGATCACCGACCTGATATTTGGAAAACGATCTACAGGCTTATGCCGTACCGTGGCTTGCGCAGGCCTGGTGCTGGTGATGTACCTGGACCTGATGCAGTTTGCCCTGGTGGTTGATGGGCAGCATTTTATATTCAGCAATATGCTGCTGCTGAGCCGCAGCAACATATTCTTTAAGCTAATCATTGATCTGTTATCGTTTATTCTGTTGTTATATTTTACGTGGGATAAAAAGCTGAACGGCCATCAAAAAGGATTGTCTGATCTTTATTCTATCACTATGGCATCCATATTTGGGCTACATTTAATGGTGATGGCGGTAAATCTGCTCTCCATTTACCTGGCTATTGAAATGGTCTCTATCGCATCATACCTTATGGTAGCCTATCGAACCGAAAATGCTTTCAGTACCGAGGCCGGGTTAAAGTATGTGTTGTTCGGCGCTGCATCGTCGGCTATTATGCTGTATGGTATYTCGCTATTGTATGGTTTTAGCGGTTCGTTGGATGTTATCTTTCAGAATAATATTATTGAATTATCCAAGGTTAACCCTGTTAGCTCATCATTCGCGGTGATATTGGTTTTGATAGGTATTGGTTTTAAGTTATCATTTGTCCCCGCTCATTTTTGGGTGCCCGATGTGTACCAGGGGGCAAGTACACCGGTAACGGCTTATTTATCAACCGTACCCAAAATAGCGGCATTTGCGTTATTGATCAACTTTTTGCCACCGTTCATACTTTCAGGCAGGTGGACAGGTTTTGATATTGGGATAGCCTTATCAATAGTCGGCATCATTACCATGATAGCTGGTAACTTTGCTGCCGTTATGCAAACCAATGTTAAAAGGATGCTGGCATACTCAAGCATTGGCCATACCGGGTTTGCCCTAATGGCTGTGGTAGTACTAACACTACAAGGGGTATCAGCCTTAACCTATTATTTACTGGTTTACGCGCTGGCCAATATCGCGGCCCTAATGCTGGCTACCTATTTTGCCAATGAAGCCGATGCTGAAGATGAGGACAGTTACAAAGGGCTTGGCCTTAAATATCCTATTGCCTCGGTTTGTTTTGTTATCGTTTTAATATCATTAACCGGCCTGCCGGTAACCGCGGGATTTACAGGTAAACTGTTTGTTTTTTCGGCGGTATATAGCGTTTACCAGCAAACCCATAGCATTTGGTTAATGCTTTTAATGGTTACGGGGGCTTTAACTACCGTGGTTTCCCTGTTTTATTACATTAAGATCCCACTTAACTTATTTCTGAAAAGAAAGGAAATAAGCGAAATAGATTCAAATAAATCTTATAATTTATTGATTTTATCAATCATCATAAGTTTTCTGCTGATTTTGCTCGGTATTTTCCCTGATTTGGTGCTTCACTACCTCTAATTTTTCGATTTTCATAATTTTTTAACAAAAACCTAACATTCTTCGTTTTTTTATAATTAAAATCATACTTTCAGGCCGTTTTACAAGCAATTCTAATATATTCCATGAAACGGTATTTTCCTTTCTTAGTAATTCTTATCATTTTATCATTAACCTTTCTTTTTCCTTCGGTAGAATTTAAAAACTCTGGTCATCCTAATTTTAATACAGGAGATATTGCCTGGATGCTGATGTCAACGGCCCTGGTTTTGATCATGACACCCGGTCTTGCCTTCTTTTACGGTGGGATGGTCAATAAAAAGAATGTGATATCAACCATGCTGCAAAGCATTGTTTGTATGGTAATTATTACGGTGATGTGGGGCATATTTGGTTTTAGTTTGGCTTTTGGCGATAGCTTTTATGGATTTATAGGCAACCCATCAACTTACTTTATGATGAAGGGTATGCTGGGCAATGCCACCTGGAAAGCGGCACCAACTATACCGTTATTGTTGTTTGCCATGTATCAGTTAAAATTCGCCATTATTACCCCGGCGCTGATTACCGGTGCTTTTGCCGAGCGCATCAGGTTCAACTCTTACATTATATTTCTTTGCCTGTTCTCCGTTTTTATATTTTCGCCGTTGGCGCATTGTACCTGGCACCCAGATGGTATACTGGCCAAATTAGGTGTACTTGATTTTGCAGGCGGCACCGTAGTACACATGTCGGCCGGATGGGCCGCACTGGCCTCGGCATTATATTTAAAACGCCGTAACGAAGCTAATCACTCACCAGCACGTATTACCTATGTAATGATAGGTACCGGGCTTTTATGGTTTGGCTGGTTTGGGTTTAACGCCGGCTCGGCATTTGGCGCAAATGCTTTGGCCGTTACAGCTTTGGCCACCAGTACAACGGCATCGGCCGCGGGCGGTATCACCTGGATATTTTTTGATATGCTAAAGGGGCGCAAGCCATCGGCTATGGGTACCTGTATTGGGGCTGTGGTTGGGTTGGTAGCTATAACACCTGCAGCAGGGTATGTTACTGTACCGCATTCGCTGGCTATAGGTATTATATCGGCAGTGGTGAGTAACCTGGTAGTTGAGTGGCGTACACGTACCTCTATTGATGATACGCTTGATGTGTTCCCTTGTCATGGCGTAGGTGGTATGGTGGGTATGTTGCTTACCGGTGTTTTTGCCAATCAGCATGTAAATGCGCTTAACACTACCGGTAACGGCTTGTTCTTTGGCGAAACACATTTGTTTCTTGTTCAACTGGTAGCGCTTGTTGGCGTATCTATATTTTCTTTTTTCGGTTCTTTATTATTATTAAAAATTACCGATATGATATCTCCCTTAAGAGTTTCGGCAGCAGATGAGGTGCTGGGGTTAGATATCAGCCAGCATGGCGAAAAATTATAATTATTGAATTTCAAACCAACTAAATAAACCTAAAGGTCCGGCTGCAAAGCCGGATTTTTTTTGTTAGCGGGGGAGGTAAGAATCAAGAGATAGGAGTCAAGAAATCAAAACATATTGTATTAAACTGTTTACAATTTACTTGGTCTAATATTTGAACAGAAACAAGAAGTAACATGTTGTTTTGATTCCTGTTTTATATCCTGACTTTATATAATTATGGATCCTTTTGCCGATAACCAGTTAAATATCTTTAATACAACCCCTCAAAATATTTTACCGTTTGATGGGGAGGTTTTTCTATACCCCAATTTTTATCAGGAAGACGGCGTTTACGATCTGTTTGAAGAGTTGAAACATACCATCCTCTGGAAACAGGATAAGATGAAAATTTATGGAAACTCGGTCAGCTTTCCCCGCCTTACCTCCTGGTATGCCGACGGGGATAAAACATACACCTACTCTGGCGTGGTAAATACGCCTATACCATTTACACCGCTATTGCTCCAAATAAAACAAGCCGCGGAAGCGCAATGCGGCAAGCAGTTTAATTCGGCCTTACTTAATTTTTACCGCAATGGCGAGGATAGCATGGGTTGGCATAGTGATGATGAAAAGGAGCTTAGTGGTAATCCGGTTATTGCATCGGTTTCCTTTGGCGCTACCCGTATTTTTCAGTTTAAACATAAACAGCAAAAGAAAGTTAAGCTCTCCATTGCGCTTAATAATGGCAGCTTGCTAATTATGCAGGGCCAAACACAGCATTACTGGCTGCACCAGGTACCCAAAACCGCTAAAGATCCAGGGCCGCGCATTAATATTACATTCAGGGATATTAAATATTAATTGGTAATTTGTATCGTAATAAATTGAATAGAGACTGACTTTAAAGGCCTTTTTGTTACTCCAATGTAACATATGGAGATAAAATATCGTCTTAACAAGTATATATCTATTATAATACCTATCACCTGTATGAAAAATCCTGCACTCCTCATCGCCCTTTCTGCATTTTTTTTAAACGCGAGCGCCCAAACAGATCTTCCAACCGATAGCGGCACATTTCTGCTGCATAAGTTTGAACAGCCAATAGGCAAAGAAACCTATTACGTACATAAATATAAGGACGCTATTCATTATACCATCGATTTTAAATTTGTTGATCGTGGTTCGCCAGTGCCTTTAAAGGCTGAGTTAAAGGTAAATCCGGTTGGTGATCCGCTGGAGCTTACCATTAAAGGAAGTACCTCCCGGTTCTCTAAGGTTGATGACAAGGTGACCATACGGGGTAATGAAGCATCTGTAAGAGTGAATGATTCATCATATACACAAAAGGTGTTGCCTTTAAGTTTCCCGGTAGCGGGGTATTCGCCAGGAACGGTACAACAGGCGTTGCTGCAATACTGGAAAAAACACCATGAACCCGCAAGTATCCATACCCTGCCATTTGGCTCGGTTCAAATAAAAAGAGGAGGGGTGGACAAGCTGGATTTTAATGGCAAAACATTAAGCCTGGACAGGTTTACCATTAGCGGACTGGTGTGGGGTAATGAATTGATATGGGCTGATAGTAAAGGTAACCTGATTTGCCTTATTACCAACGATGCCGAAGGGGATAAGCTGGAAATGATGAGCGCTCCCTATGAAACGCTATTACCGGAACTGCTTAATAAAGCTGCTGTTTACGGTATGCAATTGTTTGCCAAAGCCACCGCGCAAACCAATGCGGCCGATGAAACAATTGCAGTGACTGGTGGCACCCTGGTTGATGTGGTTACCGGATCAGGCATTCCGGATGCAGTTGTATTGATCAGGAAGGGTATCATTACCAGAACAGGTAAAGCCGGTTCAATAACTATACCTGCCGGGGCAAAAGTAATAAACGCCCAGGGTAAAACTATTTTACCCGGCTTATGGGATATGCATTCGCACTTTGAGCAAGCCGATTGGGGGCCCGCCTATCTGGCTGCCGGTGTTACTACCGTGAGGGATTGTGGTAACGAGTTTGGTTATATTAATGCTATTAAAAACGCTATTGATGGTGGCAAAGGAGTAGGGCCCAATATATTGAAAGCCGGAATTATTGATGGCAAAGGTCCCCGGGCATTGGGAATTATACAAGCTGATACCAAAGAAGAAGCGATAAAAGCAGTTGACCGTTATAAAGAGAATGGTTTTGCACAGATAAAAATTTACAGTTCGGCAAAACCTGAAATAGTTAAGGCAATTTGTGATGAAGCGCATCGTTTGGGCCTTTCGGTAACGGGACATATACCCGAGGGAATGACCTTACAGCAAGGCGTAGACTCGGGCATGAATATGGTGAACCACATGCAATATGTTTATGCCATGATGAAAAAAGCTCCCGACCGCTCCGTTAATTTTGACGATTCTGCAAATGTGGCAGCAATTAATTTTATTAAACAGCACAATGTAGTTATCGACCCAACAATAGGTGTTTATGAACTTGCCTATCGCAATGTAAAGGATGATATAACCCAACTTGAACCCGCTTTTTACAACCTGCCCGCGCCATTGCAGGCTTTATTTAAAAACATGGGGGCCGAGCCCGCGCAGGCTGCTAAAATAAAACCTGTAGTGACCAGTATGTTGCAAGCTGTAAAAAAGCTATATGACGCCGGTATACCTATTGTAGCCGGTACAGATATGGGTTTCCCGGGTTATAGCCTTGACCGTGAACTGGAACTGTACGTGGCCGCTGGCCTTACACCATTGCAGGCTTTAAAAACAGCTACAATTATACCGGCAACGGTAATGAAGATTGATAAACAAACTGGCTCAATTGAGGCGGGTAAACAGGCCGACCTTATTATTATAGATGGCGATCCGTTAAAAAATATCAGTGATCTCCGTAAAGTTTCTGTAGTAATAAAAGGAGGAAGGGTTTATGACCCGGTAAAATTACACCAGATGGTAGAGTTTGGTAAGTAGGGTTATTTTGTCTGAACCAGGATTTTTGGGATTAAGGGATTATTATTATTTAAAAAAGAAAATCCTGGTAATCCTTTAATCTGTTTAATCCCGGTTCAGACAAATCCCAGTTCAGACAAAAAAACGCTCGATTTAAGCATAAAGAATTAACGTTTTAGCAACTTATCCACAAACTACTATTTAATGACAATTGATTTAAGCATAGTTCATTATAAAATGATACCTTTGCAGCCTCATTCCAAATCATGAGCGATCAGATTAAACATGAATGCGGTGTGGCATTTATCCGCCTATTAAAGCCACTGTCTTATTATCAGAAAAAGTACGGAACTGCCCTGTACGGCCTGAACAAGCTTTACCTTTTAATGGAGAAACAACACAACCGGGGCCAGGATGGCGCTGGGGTTGCAACTATTAAATTGGATATTGAGCCTGGCAAGCGGTACATCAGTCGTCACCGTTCAATGGCATCAAATGCCGTTGCTGATATTTTTGAATACATTCAGAAAAAATTCGCTGAAATTCAAAAAGAAAGTCCCGAAAAATTAGCCGATGCCGAATGGCTGAAGGAAAATGTAAGCTTTACAGGCGAGGTTTTGCTTGGGCACCTGCGTTATGGTACCCATGGTAAAAACAGCATTGAGAGCTGTCATCCATTTTTGAGGCAAAACAACTGGCAAACCCGTAACCTGGTTATTGYAGGTAACTTCAACATGACCAATGTTGACGAACTGTTGCAACAGCTTTACGATCTGGGTCAGCATCCGAAAGAAAAAGCGGATACTATTACAGTGCTCGAAAAAATGGGTCATTTTATTGATACCGAAAACCAGGGGCTGTTTGATCAGTACAAACGCGAAGGACTTGACGATAATGTGGAGATCAGTAAGCTGATAGCCAATGATATGGATGTAGCTAAAATACTCCGTAAATCGGCCAAGAACTGGGATGGTGGTTATACCATTGCGGGTATATTGGGCCATGGTGATGCTTTTGTAATGCGCGACCCGGTAGGGATCAGACCTGCATTCTATTATTATAACGACGAAATAGTTGTTGCCGCATCAGAGCGTCCGGCTATTCAAACCGCGTTTAACATTCCTATTGAAGATATTAAAGAGATACGCCCCGGCCATGCTTTAATTGTTAAAAAGAATGGTAAAATAACCGAGGATATGTTTAGCGAGCCAAAGGAAAAGAAAGCCTGTTCATTTGAACGGATCTATTTTTCGAGGGGTAGCGATGCATCCATCTACCGTGAGCGTAAACAATTAGGCAGGCTGCTTTGTCCGCAGATATTGAACGCGGTTGACCACGATATACAAAATACCGTATTCTCTTATATCCCTAACACTGCCGAGGTTGCTTTTTACGGTATGGTGGAAGGCGTTCATAAATACGTTAAAAAATACCAGCGCGATAAACTGCTTAACCGCGAGGATAAGATAAGTGAGGAAGAGTTAACAGAAGTATTACAGCTTGCACCAAGGGTTGAAAAAATAGCCATAAAGGATGTAAAGCTACGTACTTTTATTACCCAGGATGCTGACCGTAGCGAAATGGTTGCCCACGTATATGATACTACCTATGGCCTTATCAAAAAGAATACGGATACCCTGGTAGTACTTGACGATTCAATTGTACGCGGTACTACCCTAAAACAAAGTATCCTGAAGATACTTGACAGGCTTGGTCCTAAAAAGATAGTGGTAGTTTCATCTGCCCCGCAGATCCGTTACCCTGATTGTTATGGTATCGATATGTCGCGTATGGGTGAGTTTGTTGCTTTTGAAGCAGCTATTAGCTTGTTGAAAGAAATGGATAGGGAAGATATCATTCTTGATGTTTATCAAAAATGTAAGGACAGCGCAAGCCTTCCGAAAGAAGAAGTAGAGAACTACGTAAAAGCGATATACGAACTGTTTACCGATCAGCAGATCTCAGACCGGATTGCACAGATCATTACGCCTAAAGAAATAAAATGTAAGGTTGAAGTTTTATACCAAACCTTAGATAACCTGCATATTGCCTGCCCTGATCATACCGGCGACTGGTATTTCAGTGGTGACTACCCAACCCCAGGTGGTAACAAGGTTGTTAACCGCGCCTTTGTAAACTGGATGGAAGGTAAAAACCAAAGAGCTTATATGTAATGCCCCTAACCCCCTGAAGTGGGAACAAAATATTCAAGGCGATGAGTTTAACTTATCGCCTTTTTTGTTTATAAGTTGTCATTCTGAGTTATCAAAAGCAGCGGTATCTAAAGGTTAAATGACGTAGGAGGCGGAAGGCTGTGCGATTCCCCTCTTGAGAGGGGTGGAGGAATGTGTCCTTTTCATCGCACGTATAAACACACCCCCTCCACCCTCGATTCCTACGCGCCCCCTCTCAAGAGGGGAACTAAAAACAAACACGCCATGGGTAGTAAGCATAGCGAAGAATCTGTTTTTGAACTTTGCATGTCGCAGAATAGATCCTTCGTTCCCTGCCTGCCGGCAGGCAGGCTCAGGATAACAAAAAGTTCTGATTTAGAAAATTATGATAATCCTTTCTGTGGCCTACGAGCCTGCAGGCGCCGAAAATACAAAATGGGTAACCAACTTATCTACCAGGATCAAGGAAGCTATAATGAGCGCTATACCGGCAACTTCGTTGAGGCGATGTACCAGTTTAACAGATATTTTGTCGCGCAGTTTATTGGCGTAAAAAGCTTTGGTGGTATCCATTCCAAATTGCACAATGAGTACGGTTGCAAACATAACGGCAATTTTAAATGAGCGATGGGCAACACCTTCATGAAATACAGTACTGGCTGTACCAATTACCGTTATCCAGTGAAAAAGGAGGGTAGGGTTAAAAATGCACATCAAAAACCCTTTTAAAAAGTAGCCCGCCCGGTTAATGCCCGAGGGTACCTTATTTTCGTAATTAACTTCGCCTTTTTTAAACAGGTACCGTACACCTACGCTAAATAGTATAATGCTGCCAACAACACCAGCTACGGTTTTTGCATGGTTGGAAATATCAAAATACTGCGAACCAAATAAAATGGCGCCTACAAAAACCACATCGCTGCAAACTACACCAAGAGCAAGGGCAATACCTGCATGAAAGCCTTTTTCAATGCTGGTTTTAATAAGAGCAAAAAAGACCGGGCCAGTCAAAAACGTCAACACTAATCCTATCCCTATTCCCGAAATAATAGCTTCTATCATTATTAAGGCTTATGTTCCAATTTTGAACACTGCGAATATGCAATTTTATCTATTAAACAACGAAACTTAAAATTGTGATTTATTTATTGTGATTTATTTAATTTGAAAAAGTATAACAACATTTACAAAAATTGAATTATGTTTATCGATTCAAAATAATATTCCGTATAACCTAATTAAAAGATGGAACAAAACAATACTAAAAGTTACAGCTCAGCACTATACACACTGATCACTGTATTTTTCTTCTGGGGCTTTTTAGCTGCATCAAACGGTATCTTTATACCATTCTGTAAAACGCATTTTAGTTTAACTCAATTTGAGTCGCAATTAATTGATTTTACCTTTTATGGCGGATATTTTATTGGCTCATTAATACTTTATTTTGCATCACAAGCCAGTAAAGTTGATATCATGAATAAGTTAGGTTATAAAAATGGTATCATATTAGGTCTGGTTATATCAGCTGTGGGCGCATTAGGTATGATACCTGCTGTAGCAAGTGGTTCATTCGGATTTATACTTGCAGTTTTCTTTATCATAGCAATAGGTTTCTCTTTACAGCAAACTGCGGCAAACCCATTTGTGGTTGCTTTAGGTGCACCAGAAACGGGTTCAAACCGTTTAAATTTTGCGGGTAGTATTAATAACATTGGTGCTTTATTGGGGCCAATTGTAGTTAGTGTTGTATTATTTGGATCGGCATCAGCAAAAATAGCGGCTTCGGAAGTAAAGATATCATCCATAAATAACTTGTATTATATGCTGGCGGCTTTATTTATAGCTGTTGCCATATTCTTCTGGTTCTCTAACCTTCCAAAGGTTACCAGCGACGAGAAAATTGAATCAAGCTCAAAAGCAAATACACCATTGCTCATCATTTTTGTGGCGTTCTTATTGATACTTGCTGCCGATCCGTTGAGCAATGCCATCGGCATACCAAGCCAGTATTTTGTATATGCATCTTTGGCTATTATATTATTTACCCTGGTGGGTACAATTTTTGCCGCCAAAAACAGCACCGAAGGTTGGGGCGCAATGCATTATCCACAGTTAATTTTGGGTATGATAGCTATTTTTACCTATGTAGGAACTGAGGTTACTATTCAGAGTAATATGGGTTCCCTATTAAAAACACCTGAATTTGGTTCATTTAATGAGTCTGATATCGCTCCTTATATTTCCCTGTATTGGGGCAGTTTGATGATCGGTCGTTTTGCAGGTTCTATTGGTGCTTTTGATCTTTCAAAAACAACTAAATACATTTTGTATATTATAGTTCCGTTTGTTGCATTTGGCCTTGTGCTGCTTGTGAACGCGGTAACCGGTGTTAATGTAAGCAACCTGTATGTTTATGCTATTTGCGTAGCCATACTTATTGTAGCGTTCTTTATAGGTCAGCAAAAGCCAACACGTACTTTATCGGTATTGGGTTTACTGGGCATGGCCTTTATGTTAGTAGGTTTATTTACCACTGGCAGGGTAGCTACATTCGCTTTCATTAGCGGTGGCTTGTGCTGCTCTATTATGTGGCCATCTATTTTCTCATTAGCTATCACAGGCCTGGGCAAGTACACCAGCCAGGGGTCGGCATTTTTGATCATGATGATCCTGGGCGGATCAATAATACCTCCATTGCAGGGTAAAATAGCCGATGGCAGTAATGATGTTGTAAAAGGCATGAGCGGTATCCATTTCTCCTACATAGTACCTGTAATAGGATTTGCCTACCTTGCATATTTTGCCTGGAAAGTAAGCCGCGAACTACGCAGCCAGGGCATTGACCTTGACCATGTAGAAGTAAAAGGCGGGCATTAATTTAAAAAAGAATTATTGTATCATTGGGTCATTAAATCATTCTTTTGAATGGTTTAATGACCCAATGGCATTTAATGACCTATTGACTTATGATAACAAAACCAAGTTTCGATCATATTTTTATGAACCTGGCAACCGACCTGGCTAAGCGCTCACATTGCGTTAAAGCCCAGGTCGGTGCCGTTTTAACCCGCGACACCCGCATTATTTCCATTGGTTATAACGGGCCGCCGGCAGGTACCCACAATTGCGATGAGGAATGGCCCGCTACTGGCTGCCCGCGCGATTCAAAAGGCAGCTGTTCGCTTGCTTTGCATGCCGAAGAAAATGCCATATTATATGCCGTAAAGAATGGGGCCCGCCTTGAAGGGGCTACTTTGTACACTACGCTATCACCTTGTTTGCCTTGTGCCCGGCTTATATTTTCGGCAGGGATCAAACATGTTTATTTTGATAAATCATACGCCGAGTACAAAGGCCTTACCAGCGATGAAGGGGTTGATTTTTTAAATCACTTTGGGGTTAAAGCAGAAAAGTTTATTGGATAGGTTTAATGATAAAATGATGAGAAAGCAAACCCGATTTATACTAACATACAATTTTTGCTTTATTGTGCTTGCTGTGTTAAGTGTTATAGTGTTTGATAACTCGCCCGCTTCCGGCAAAAACGAGATGGTTGGCTTTGTATTGTGGGGATGTGTTTTTTATGCTCTTATTGCTTATATTAGTTGGGGTGTCATCGATAGGCTTACCAGTAAAATAGTAAATACAAAACTCTAGTTGATTGTAAGGTTTTTTTCAGGCTTACTTATTTTACATTTGTTAAGCTTTCTGGGAGGTGGTTTTCTATTAATGAGTTTGGTGACGGGCAACCCACGTTATGGCAATTTTAATATCAGCCTTGGCATTCACATTATAATATATAATATCCTTTTCCATTGCTTCAATAGGTTATAACAGTAGTGGTATTGTATTTGGGGGTAGCGTGGGTAAACCAATGATTTAAACGGAAAGAATAAGCTTGAGATAATAATTGAGAGAAATGTACAGTATCCCATTTCAAACCATAGACTGGACATCAGTTGAAAAAACAGAGCATAAGGGAGAAAGCGGAACCGCATTCTGGCAAACTTTGCAATTTGGCGGACTAAGGATGCGTATAGTTGAATATTCAAAAGGCTATTTGGCCGATCACTGGTGCCAAAAAGGACATATTGTACATTGTTTAGAAGGTGGGTTTGTTAGTGAACTTCAAAACGGAGAAGACTTTACCCTGACAAAAGGAATGACCTATATTGTATCTGATGATCTTAGTTCGCACCGGTCTGTATCAGCCAATGGTGTTAAACTGCTTATAATCGACGGAGATTTTTTAAAGCCATAAGATCATATCTCAACAACGAACCTTTCGCTTTTTACCTTTATCCTTTCGCCAAAAAAACTTACAGAACAAAGGGCCTAACCTTATCCAGGGCAAACTCTAATTGCTCAGTGGGAGTGAGGTCGGTATTATCTAATATAATGGCATCATCGGCTCTTACAAGAGGGCTTTCCTCGCGGGTGGTGTCCTGGTAATCACGATGGGCCAGGTTCTCAAATACATCTTCTAAAGTGATCTCGGGATTTTTACCGGTAATTTCCTTAAAGCGTCTTTCGGCCCGTACTTTTGGATCGGCGGTCATGAATATTTTAACGGTAGCATGGGGGAATACCGTAGTGCCAATATCACGCCCATCCATCACAATGTTTTTGGAATGACCCATGCGCTGCTGCTGTTTCACCA
>NZ_JBFUJG010000075.1:0-24782 GCF_056401495.1 Mucilaginibacter sp. P4_E8 | reverse complement strand
CAGCGGATGATATAGGCGCTTTTTAAACGCACCATCAGCCCAACACCCAGGCGGAAAAACTTCTTCGGCGGAACTTCCATAAAATCCTCACGCTCTATCCATAGTTCGCGACTAAAAGGAATATCCCTGCCGCCATCGCCGCCTTCAACCTCGGGGTTGTTTTCGCCGTGCATGGTTTCGGTTTCGCCTTCGGGATAGTTGGTCAGGATACATTTGATCGGATCGAGCACGGCCATACGGCGCCAGGCGGTTTTGTTCAGATCCTCGCGGATACAAAACTCCAGTAAGCCAACATCTATCATGTTTTCGCGTTTGGCTACGCCGATGCGTTCGCAAAACTCACGGATAGAGGCAGGCGTATAACCACGGCGGCGCAAACCACTAATGGTTGGCATCCGCGGGTCGTCCCAACTTTCTACATGACCTTCATCAACCAATTGCAACAGCTTGCGCTTGCTCATTACGGTGTAGTTCAGGTTCAGGCGTGCAAATTCATATTGTTTGGATGGGAAGATACCCAGCTCCTCAATAAACCAATCATATAAAGGTCTGTGCGGAATAAACTCCAGCGTACAAACGGAATGAGTGATCTCCTCAATAGCATCTGATTGACCGTGGGCAAAATCATACATCGGGTAAATGCACCAGGCATCGCCGGTACGGTGATGGTGGGCGTGTTTAATGCGGTACATCAAAGGGTCGCGCAGGTGCATGTTTGGTGATGCCAGGTCGACCTTGGCACGCAATACTTTGGCGCCATCAGGATATTTACCGGCTTTCATATCGGCAAACAACTGCAGGTTTTCTTCTACCGAGCGGCTGCGGTATTGGTTAGGGGTGCCAGGTTCGGTAGGCGTACCCTTTTGCGCGGCAATTTCCTCGGCCGAGCTATCGTCAACATAAGCCAGTCCTTTTTTGATCAGGGCAACGGCAAATTCATATATCTTATCGAAATAATCGGAAGCGTATAATTCTTTTTCCCATTCAAAGCCAAGCCATTTAACATCCTCTTTTATGCTGTCAACATATTCAATGTCTTCTTTAACGGGGTTGGTATCGTCAAAACGGAGGTTGGTTTTGCCGTTATATTTTTGTGCCAGTCCAAAGTTTAAGCAAATGGATTTGGCGTGTCCAATGTGCAGGTATCCATTAGGCTCGGGCGGGAAACGGGTTAATACCCTGCCGCCGTTTTTTCCGGCAGCTATATCTTCTTCAACAATTTCCTCTAAAAAGTTCAGTGATCTTTCTTCGCTCATAAATAAAGTAGCAATAACAACTGCAAAAGTAACAAAAAAATTTGCCCCCTAAGCCAGCCTCACCTAAATCCTCTCCAAAGGAGAGGATTTAAAAAAAGAAAAGAGATACAAGGTAATACCAACGCCTATGTTAGTAGAAGGAAGAGCATATTAAAACATGTAAAGCAAAGTCCTCCCCAAAGGAGAGGATTATTACATGAAGGCTTCACCGTTTAGGTGAGGCGCTTAAGGCGCAGGCGGGATATCGCCCTCTTTGATAATATTATGGTTGATCAGAATGTGCATCAGCAGGTCAACAGAGGTATTGCGGTCAATATCCAAACATAGGTTTAACCGCCGGCCAATTTTTACCTGGCAAATGTTGTAATGGAATTCCAGTATCAATCCGCTCAGGCTGCCGGAGTTAATAACGATGGTTTCATCGTCCACCACCTCGCAGGTATTACTGGTGCGGTTAAAGTAGCTGCACAGGTTTTTAATAAGGCGGTATATGGGTAATGACAGGATCATAAATTCAAGACTCTAAAATAGTGTTTAATCTTCGTTTGATGATAATATCTTTTACATAAGCAGGCAGCAAACTGTTTAATAAAACCAGCAACCTGTTCACCATGCCGGGGATGATCTCTTTTTTACCTTTCATCAATCCGTCAATAGCGATACGGGCAACCTGCTCAGGTTCCAGTATGGTAGCTTTTGATATACCTTTCAAGGTATTGTTCATCACCAGTAATTCGGGTTTGGTATTGATACCACCCGGACTAAGCAAACTGAGCTTTACATTTGATCCGTACAATTCCAGCTGCAGGCATTTGGTAAAATAGCGAATGAAAGATTTGGTAGCGCCATATACCTGCTTTTTAGGCACTACAAATAAACCGCCCAGGCTGCCCACGTTTAAAATGTATGAGGTAACGGATGCGTCGGCCTGCGCCAGGAACAGCCGGGTGAGTATTACCGGTGTAATTACATTCAATTCTATCTGCATTTTATAAAAAGCAATATTTTTATCCTCAAACCACGACCAATTACCCAATCCCGCATTGTTGATCAGCAAGTGCGCTGTAATGCACCGCTCTTGTAAATAGCTAAAAATTTCGGGATAACTTTCGGTGCGCGTCAAGTCGGTTTCGACGAAGTTAACCTTCACCGAAAAGTTTTTGCGGATGAACGAGGCCAGCTCGGGCAAACCTGATCCGGGTAGCGCAACCAGCACCAGGTTGATATTTCTGCCTGCCAGCTCAATGGCGAATGATTTTCCCAGACCCTCGCTGGCACCTGTTACAATGGCGGTTAATTGCTGCATAAATGTGTTTTGTTAAACATGTCCTTGATCTTTTGTCCTTACCCTTTTATCCCTTTAATGTAATCAACGGTTTTGTGTAAACCTTCGGCAAATGGGGTTATGTTATAACCCAAATTGGTTACAGCCTTGTTACTGCAATATTTTTGGTCGTATTTAAGACGCTCAGCAAATTCGGGTAAAAATACCGGGGGCAAGCCCGTGAGCCGGGTTTTTAGCCATTGCAACCGACTGTACAATTTAATAGCTTTCAGTGGTATCCTGATCAAGCCCAGTTGCTTGCCTGATACCTGCTGAAGGGTTTTAAAAAAATCATTGAAGCTGATGTCGTGGCCACCCAAAATGTAACGCTCGCCAGAGATACCCTTATCCATGGCTGCAATATGCCCCGCAACAACATCATCTAAAAAGGCATAGTTGGCCACCTGTTCGCCGCTGCCCGGTATAATGCGCCATTTGCCTCTTAAATAACCTGATATCATTTTACCTACGGTATTGCTATCCGTTACCGGCCCCTGGCCATACACCCGCGATGGATTTACGGTTACCACCTGCATACCCTGCTTTATAAAATTTTGTACCTCCAGTTCGGCCAGGTATTTGGTGCGCTCATAGGCAATCGGGAAGCCGGTTACGCGCGGGTCAGTTTCAGTCATGGGGTGTTTTATAGTTGGTCCCCATACGCCACAGGTGGAGGTATACACCACCTTTTTTACACCGGTAAGGCCCGCTGTTTCTAACACAATATGAGTACCGTTAACATTGGTTTCGTGGTAATCGTCGTGGTTGCGACACCACATTTTGGCTATAGCAGCAGTATGGTAAACGTGGCTGCAACCCTGCATGGCCCTTGCCAGGCTTTGCTTGTACAGGATATTGCCCAACACGGGTTCAATATTTTTATGTTTTATTAAGTAAGGATGATCGGTATTGCGGCATAAGGCCTTTACGTCATAGCCGGCTGTGGCCAGCGCCAAAGTAAGCTGTCTGCCAATAAAACCTGTTGCTCCGGTAACTAATACTTTCATACAGGTATTACAACCTATTATGCACTTACCCCTATGGGTTATAAATATATTTTTAATATTAATTTCGCTGATGATGTTTAGGTAAATTGCCCTATTGTACCTATAGTTTTATATGATAAAATAATTAAATTTGGAAACAGCAATATATATAAACCTTAAAAACAGATGAACCAGGATCCTTATATGAGTTTTTCCGATATGACTCCCGAAGAAATGGGGTTCTTACAGCAGGCCACCGCAGAACTTAATGAAAACCAAAAAAAATATTTTTATACGGTTTACAGCAGTAAACGGAAAAACTCACAGGAGATACTGATTTTTACTTTGTTGGGTTTCATTGGTTTTGCCGGTATTCAGCGTTTTGTTTTAGGGCAGATAGGTATGGGCATTCTTTATTTTTTTACCGCAGGGCTTTGTTTTGTTGGAACTATTATGGATCTGGTTAAAAATAAATCGCTCACTTTGGAGTATAATAAGAATATGGCTTATGATAGTCACCGGATGGCCTTGATGAGCAACTAAATTAAAACATGCTCCGGCCAATGCTTTATACTCATATTTATTCATGAAATTAGCTGTACTTACTGCATACCTTGAAAGCCTTGCACCGTTGGTGTACCAGGAGGATTATGATAATGCCGGGCTTATTGTTGGCAATCCCGAGCAGGAAGTTACCCAGGCGCTGCTGTCACTTGATTGTACCGAAGCCGTGGTTGATGAAGCCATTGCCACAGGTTGCCAGGTGATCATATCGCACCATCCCATAGTTTTTAAAGGACTTAAAAAGTTTAATGGCAAAACCTATGTGGAAAGGGTAGTGGAGAAAGCCATCCGCAACGGCATAGCTATTTATGCCATACATACCAATCTTGATAACATCATGAGCGGGGTAAACCAGCGTATTTGCGATACACTGGGATTAAAAAACTGCCGCATATTGGTACCCAAACATAACCTGTTAAAAAAACTGGTGACCTTTGTGCCAGGAAGTCATGCCGACGAAGTGCGCGATGCCTTATTTGCAGCAGGCGCCGGCAATATTGGCAACTATAGCGAAACCAGTTTTAACACCGAGGGCGCAGGCACTTTTAAAGGCAACGATACAACCAACCCTTATGTGGGCGAGCCGGGGACGCGTCACCAGGAAAATGAGGTACGGATAGAAACCGTTTACCCAGCCAATCTGGAGAGCAAGATATTGATGGCGCTGGTGTTGGCCCATCCTTATGAAGAGGTAGCTTATGACCTGTTTAATTTAACCAATCAGCACCAGCAGGTTGGCGCTGGTATGATAGGTGAGCTGGAGGTTCCACAGAATGAGGAAGCATTTTTATTCCAGGTGAAGGATAAAATGCGCACCCACGTGATCAGGCATACGGCTTTAACCGGTAAACACGTTAAAAAAGTAGCCGTTTGCGGTGGTGCAGGAGGTTTTTTATTAAAGCATGCCATAGCGGCAGGAGCCGATGTTTTTATCACTGCTGATTACAAGTATCATGAGTTTTTTGATGCCGAAGGAAAGATAGTGATCGCGGATATCGGACACTTTGAGAGTGAACAATTTACGGCGCAATTATTGTATGAAATAATTAGAAAAAAATTCACTACCTTTGCCGTCCGTTTAACAGAAGTAAATACAAACCCCGTCAAATATTTTATTTAATGGAACAAACCGTAGAACAAAAGCTTAAAGCTTTATACGAACTACAAACCATCCACACCAAAATTGATAGGATTCGCCAGGTAAGGGGCGAACTGCCAATGGAAGTTGCCGATCTGGAAGATGATGTTGCAGGTCTTGAAACCCGCATCCAAAAGATCAAAGCTGAGCTGGATGATGTAGAGGATGAAATAGTAACCCGCAAAAACCTGATCAAAGAAGCTCAGGCTAATATCAAAAAATACGAAGCGCAACTTAACGAAGTTAAGAACAACCGTGAGTATGATGCCATATCAAAAGAAATTGAGATACAGGGATTAGATATACAGGTAAGCGAGAAAAAAATAAGAGAATATGGTTTTGAGATCACTTCAAAAACCCAGATCTACGAAAAGGCCCTTGCCGATCTGGATGCACGCAAAAGCGATCTTGATGCCAAAAAAGATGAGTTAGGCACTATTACTGCCGAAACTGAAAAGGAAGAGAACGAACTTACCTCACAGGCAGAAAAAGCAACCGGAAACATTGAAGAACGTTTGTTAACAGCTTACACCCGTTTACGCCAGAATGCGAAAAATGGATTAGCTGTGGTAACCATCCAACGTGATTCATGTTCAGGATGTTTTAACCAGATCCCGCCTCAGCGCCAGTCTGATATCCGTCAACGTAAAAAGATCATCGTTTGCGAACATTGCGGACGTATCCTTGTTGACGAGCAAATGGCTCTGGAAGCAGAAGAAGCATAATTAAAAAATTTTTGAACAGACTTATCTGATATTAGATAATAAAGATAAAAAAGGCGCCCATCGGCGCCTTTTTTATTACCCCGTTTTTTATTTGTGAACAATAATAATTGATGATACATTTAGCGTGGAATTTACAACTGCAGCTATGATGGTAGAAGTATTAAAAAAAATGTTTTTGAGAGATCTGGGTAAGCTTAAAACCGAGATTGAACTATACAGGGATGAGCAGAAGATATGGTACGTTGAAAAGCAGATCACCAATACGGCAGGTAATCTTTGCCTGCATCTGCTCGGAAGCCTGAACAACTTTATCGGCGCCGAGCTGGCCGGAACAGGGTATGTAAGAGACCGCGACCTTGAATTTTCATCCGGCATGGTACCAAGGGCGCAATTGCTGAAAAGTATTGATGAAACTATATTAATGATAACTTCGGCTTTTGATAACATAACCGATGCGCGGTTAGCAGAAGATTTTCCGAAGCCGGTATTTAACGAAACGGTGACTAACGCGTTTTTGGTAATGCACATGACTGTCCACCTTAACTATCACCTGGGGCAAATCAATTATCACCGGCGTTTACTGGATAATTAATTAGTTAAATGACGGGATCAAGATCTACGTACTTCATTCTCATTATTGCAACCATTATTATTGGTCTGCTTTCCCGGTATTTTGCCTTTATACCATTATTTATAGGTGATATTCTTTGGGCGCTGATGGTTTACTTTATCATGCGCTTCCTGTTCGTAACACGCCCGGTTAAATTTATTGTTATAGCAAGCCTGCTGTTTTGTTATGGCATTGAGTTTAGTCAGTTGTACAAAGCACCATGGATAAATGATCTGCGCCATACGTTGTTTGGTCGCCTGGTTTTAGGTGAAGGGTTTTTATGGAGCGATCTGTTGTGTTATACGGTTGGGGTGGGGATGGGTGTTTGGATAGATCGATTTGTTGAAAACGTTAATAACCAAAAATCGCTTTAATAGCTCTTACTTTTCGTAGGCAATCAGTTTTAACCTCTTTATGTTTTTAAACTGCTTGTCAGCTGTTATTAAAGGTAGATCAAAAACTATGGCGGTTGCTGCAATAATTGAATCGGCGAGCTTTAGGCTGTGGGTTTTTCTTATCTCAATGTATTTTTCCTTTAACCGGTTGTTCATTGAAATTACAGAACAATCATTCAGTAAGTGATGTATTTGCTTTTCCTCTTTTTCTGAAATGTTCCTGAAACCAAGTAATTCTAATTCGGTTATAAAGGATATATAGATTGTTTTGCCTTGAAGTATCTGTTCAATAGTGTCGTTACCGCTGAGAAGATACAGCAAGATATTGGTATCAACTAATATCTCTTTCCCACTCATCTCTTAACTTAATTTGAGTATCCAGAGGCTCATCTTTGAGCAGTACTTTTCCGTTATATTTTTGGGCATTGAAACCCACGGAAGCTTGTTCTTTATAAAGCGCCTTTTCAATAGCTTCAATGTCTTTTTTGGTTGCGCCTTTCTTTAATACTAAAACCATAATGATCCTTTCATAACAAATTTAAACAAAAAACATCAAATCAGCGGTCTAAAACATACTCGTCTGCTTCCCTTTCTTCGGCACAAACAAGGTATAATCATATTCAGGCATCACACGGCCTGCTAAAAAGCGGTTACAGGCCATCCGGAACATCTGATGAATGGATTCGGCTACCTTACCCTCGCCGCTCATACGGCGGCCGAAATCGCTATCGTTCAGCTTGCCGTCATGACATGACCGTATCATGTTCAGTACCTTCTCGGCGCGGTCTGGGAATGCCTTGTATATCCAGTCGCTAAATATCTCGGCAATGCTGCCATTAAGCCGTACAATGGTAAAGCCAGCGGATAACGCGCCCCTGTCTGCAGCGGCCTTGATAATGTTAGGTACCTCATTACTGTTTAATCCCGGAATAATGGGGGCTGCCATTACCCTCACCGGTACACCCTTTTCTGATAGTTTTTGCACCACCGCGAGCCTGCCGGTAGCGGTTACGGTGCGCGGCTCCAGTTTTTGGCGCAGCTGCTCGTTTAATGAGGTGATAGATACATTCACATGTACCAGGTTCATGGCGGCCAGCTCTGTAAGGATATCCATGTCGCGCAGGATCACGTTATTTTTGGTGATGATGCTTACCGGGTTCCTGTACTTTAAAAATATCTGGAGCAAATCACGGGTAATTTTTAGCCTGCGCTCAATGGGTTGGTAGCAGTCAGTGTTGCCCGATAGCATGATGCATACCGGCTGGTAGTTCTTTTTGTTAAAGTATTGCTCCAGCAGTTCGGGAGCATTGCGTTTGATGATGATCTTGCGTTCAAAATCAAGCCCGGCACTAAAGCCATAATATTCATGACTGTTACGTGCATAGCAATAAATGCAACCATGCTCACAACCCTGATAAGGGTTTATGGAGTACATATGGCTCAGATCCGGACTGTTTGATTCGCTTACTATCTTTTTGGGTGTTTCCTCAAAAAGCTGCGTAGCAGTGTTCTCCAGCAGTGGCTCATCCAAACCTTCAATGTGCTCGGCTACGTATTTGTTTTTTAAAAATTTGTTATGGGTATTTAACTGCGCCCCCCGGCCTTTAAAAAAGTCGGGATTATCTTCCTGTACCATTTAACAAATTTGCTAATATTTTTAGCAAATCACAAATCAATCAGCTTGTTTTTTATGCTGTATAAAACCAACCCTACGCGGCTCTTTATTTGTAGCTTTTCAAAAAGCTGGTCGCGGTAACTATCAACAGTACGCACGCTGATGCACATGGTATCGGCAATTTCTTTGTAGGTAAGTTCGGTTCCGGTTAGGCGTAAAAACTCAATTTCGCGGGGATTTAGTTTTACGGCCGATGTTTTATCATTGTTAAAGTTGTTGAGCAAATGATGGGTAACAAAATCGGGGTAATACAGGTCGCCATCGGCAACCTTCAGTAAGGCAGCTTCAAACTCATGGGGTTCGGCGTCCTTAAGCAGGTAACCCTTAACGCCCATTTTAACCATGGCAAGTACCTTTTCGGCATCCTCAAACATAGATAAGATAATGGTACGGATAGAGGGTTGGAATTTTTTGAGCCATTGTGCTGTTGATATACCATCCATTACAGGCATATTAATATCAAGCAAAACAATATCAGGAACAAGCCCCGAAGTTATTTTATCAACTAATTCTTTACCATGTGCTGCTTCAAACAGTATATTGTAGCGGTTAAAACTCCCCACCAGTGAGGCAATGCCGCTTCTGAAAAGGCGGTGATCATCAACCAGGGCTATTTGAATAGGTTCCGTTAGCATAAGTTTCTTGTACGAGGGGGTTGAGCGATAGCTTAATGTTACATCCGTTTCCTGGTGCGCTGTTTATAACTGCCTCTGCACCAATTAACGCTGCTCTGTTTATTATGTTGCGTAAGCCCGACCCACTTTTATCATTGAGTAATTCGGGTTGGAAACCAACGCCATCATCTTCGATGGTCAAATTAAACATTTGCTCTTTATAATACAAACTGATTTTGAAGTTGGCAGCCTGGGCATGTTTCAGTGCATTATTTAAAGCCTCCTGGAATATCCTGAATAAAACCAGTTCACGCTGTTCGCCAAGAGGATATATAACACCCTCAACCAATAGCAGCAGGTTAATAATGCCGCTTCTGTTAATGCGGTCGGCTTCCATTTCCAATGTTTTAACGAGGCCAATGGCGCTGATATGTTCAAAGCTAAGGCTTTTTGACAGGTTACGCAAATCGCTGATTGACTGAGCTATAAGCTCACGATTGTCATTGATCTTTGTTTTTTCATTTCCATCAAGATTTTTACCCAATACGCCCAGGTTTAGTTTTACAAATGATAAAACCTGAGTTACGTTATCATGAAGTTCGCGACTTACGTAATTAAGTGTTTCTTCCTGTATTTCCATCCTGGTTTTAAGCAGCTCCTGTTGAAAAGACGATTTCAGTTGCTCCTTTTCAAACAGGTTTTTATTTTGTTTACGCTGATAAACCAATAAAAAACTGACAATAAACACACCCAGGAGCATCAGTATGGCCGTACCGGCAATTATCAATAAAATAAGCTCTTCATCTTTAAATAACATACTTGAATACACTGGCTGTTTAAAAAACTATTATATTAATTAAAAATTCAATTTTGCAACGTTTTATGCATTATTAACGGACTTTGCCTGTTTATATTGATATATAAAAGCGGTGGACAATAAGGAATACAAAATAAGGCAGGCTATATTGGGTATTACATGGGCTAATATATAAAAATGATAATTCTGTTTATAAACCATATAGCTAAAGGCAATATGGTAAAATATAAAAGCGAGTGCATAAAATAATATTCCAGCTGTAGCCCAAAAAGGTGGATAACGTATAATATCTAAACTTTCATCAACATTGTTAATTAAATTGAAATAGTATAAGCATACTAATATGGTAAGCAGGCAATATTGAAATACCATAGCGATGGTATTCATCATGAAAAAGCCCTGAATAAAAAGCATATCTATAAAAGAAAATACCACTATTATGCAAAGGGCTATATCGATTTTTTTTCGGTATTCTTTTCTTTTATCAAGCGAGGCTAAAAAGCGTGAATATATAATGATTTCAATGATCGATTCAAGATTATTACACCAGGCATTTGTATGGTGCCACAGGAGCCAGTTTTTAATATTGGCAAATTCATAAATCACCACAAATGCCAGGAAAGGTAGAAATACTTTGAAATTGCGATCAAGTTTCTTATAGGTGTATAAACACACACTAAACGCCAAAAACTCAAAATAAAAGTATATATAGTCCAGCATTTAAATCAATTAGGTAAATGCTAAAATAAATATTTTAATTAAAGCATTTACCTTTGGTATTATTTGGGGTGGTAAAATTTTAAAAGGGTGCTTATACCAGATTTTGACGTGCGGTTACGCTATAAGTAACTTAGCATATAGGAGGGCATGCTTTTCCCTGGTTAAAAGGACCCATAGGATCATCTTCGGTCTCCAGCAACGCGCTCCCTTTTTCCAGAGCATCAGTATGTTCGGTGTCATTTTCAACAGTTCCAATGAGTATAGCTGTTGTTTGGTTGGGGTAATGCTGATTTTCATGATCGTATGCCGCCAAATGTATTCTCACGCCGGTTGCATGTTCTGGCAGATTATTAACAAATGCTTTTAATTTGTCGAGAGATATCCAGATAGACTGGGTGTCATTGATGCTGTGCGTTTTGTCAATAAGTGTTTTTCTGGTGGTATTGTAGTGTTCCACCATTTTTTTCGCAATAGTTAAATCAATCTTTTCCATTTTATTATAGGGTTTTATGCGTACCAAGCTACTAATTCCTGAATAAAATATCAGTTGAATTTTATAGTTTATATAATTTATTAACAGGAGTTAAATAGCTTGAACTTTTGGTTAATCAAATAAATAAGACCAAACAGCAGAACTGCTTATTATTTAATAGTTTAGGTATTATATAATTTTTTATATAGTTTAATAACACAATTTTTTACATCACCCGTTAACAGTCCATGCGCCGTTTTTTGCAAAAATTATTAATCCCTTCTGTAGCTAAACTGGCCGATAAACTATCGTCAAGGCCTGATAAAAAACGGGTGAACAGCGCATTAAACAAGTTATACAACAATATACTTGCCAAACCAGGTAAAAGAGGAGTGGTAATTCCATTTGATATAGCGAATAACAGGTTCATCATTTTCTCGGACCAGCACAAAGGTGCCCGCGATGACATGGATATATTTGCCATGGCCGAGGATAATTACCTGACAGCCCTTGATCATTATGAGCAGCAAAATTTTTTTTACATCAACCTGGGCGATAGTGAAGAGTTATGGGAAAACCTTTTTATAACTGTGAAAAGGCATAATAAAGCGACCTTTGAAAGTGAGGGGAAATTTCTGAACCGAAATGCTTTCCTTAAAATATTTGGTAATCATGATCTTTATTGGGACAACGACCCGCTGGCGGCGATAGGGTTAAAGCAGATTTATGGGCAGCAGGTAAAAGTTTATGAAGGAGCCATATTACAAACTAAGGTGGGTAATAAACCCCTTAATATTTACCTTACACATGGGCACCAGGGCGATCTGCAGTGTGATGGAAACTGGTTTAGTAAATGGTTTGTATCTGATATATGGGCACCTTTTCAGGCTTATTTAAAGATCAATATCAATACCCCAGCAAATAATGATCAACTGAAAACAGATCATAACCGTATTATGTATGAGTGGAGCGCGGAACGCAAAGGCATTTTGCTCATTACCGGACATACACACCAGCCGGTTTTTAGATCATTGACCCACCTCGAAAAACTATATGACCAACTGGCCAGGGCGAAAGAAACAAGTGACGCCAGTGTTGTGGCCGATATACAACAGCAAATAACCCTAAGGCATATTAAAGGTGATGTAATACCTGATTTTAGCGCCTATCGCCCAACTTACTTTAATAGTGGGTGCTGCTGCTTTGATGATGGAGACATAACGGGTATTGAAATAGCCGACGGCTTTATCAGGCTGATCAAGTGGGAGTATAATGAACAAAAAATAAGTGAACGCCAGGTGTTGGATGAATGCAGGCTGGATGAGCTGATCTGAGGAGGTTTAAGTTACAAGCGTAATGCTCCAATATTGGATTAACCTAACCTTGGGCTAAAGACTTTAAACTTCAGACTTAGAGTCATCCAGTAAAAACACGAAAAGCTCTTTTGGGCCGTGCGCGCCAAGTACCAGTGTCTTTTCAATATCGGCAGTACGGCTTGGTCCGGTAACATTGCTGATCATAGAGGGCAGCCGTGTGCCATATTTATTTTTTATCAGTTTAAAGCCGTCTTTTAGATCAAGCACCATTTGCGATGTGTAGGCCAGCACAATATGTACCGGGGGATAAATACTTAAGCGCCTGCCTGCCATGTTGCCGTTTGATAGCAAAATGCTGCCATTGCGGGCTATTAATGCTTCGCAAAAAGTAAAACCAACTTCAGCTTGTTCAAAATCCTTGTCGGTTTCGTAAAAGGGATATTCAAAACGGGTTAATACTTCCTGCAGACCGGGTTCCCAGCAATATATTTTATGCCAGCTGCGTTCTTCGGCAAGTGTAAGCAGGGTTTCAATGAATTGGATCTCATCTTCGCAAAAAATAAACTGCCCGTTAACAGCAGTAAATTGTTCGGCAAAAATTACTTCGGGAATTTCTTCATCAGCTGCATAGTACGGCAGGTCTTCCAGTTGGGGATATGGGTTGTCCCTTTTCTCTAAAAGCGCTTTACGTATCTTTTTAAGCAGTTTTTCTTTTGATGTGGTTATATCCCTCATGGTTAAAAAAGAAAAAGCCACCAGCGCTTAACTGATGGCTTTAGTACTATTAATTTATTAGGCTTTTGAATCTTGCCCGTCAACCCTTGAAAGTTCAGGATTGGTTATGTTTTCGGGTATGGCATTATTATCAACCTCAGGGTTTAAAGCAGCCTCACCGTTCACAAATTTATCATATGTGGTACGTTCGTCAAAAGGGCGCTTGCCTAATATCTCTTCCAGGTCAGACTGGAACAATACTTCCTTCTCCAACAACTTTTGAGCTATTTTTTCTAAGCCTTCGCGTTTTTCGTTCAGCAATACCTTAGTTTTCTGATAAACATCATCAACCAGTTTGCGTACTTCGTTGTCAATCATTTCGGCGGTAGTATCAGAATAAGGTTTGTTAAACTGGTACTCGCCCTGCGGATCGTAGAACGAAACATTACCCACATTACCGTTCATACCATAAATTTTGGTCATGGCATAAGCAAGTTTGGTAATACGTTCCAGATCGCTCAATGCGCCGGTTGATATTTTACCAAAAACAATGTCTTCGGCAACACGGCCACCCATTGATACGCTCATTTCATCAAGCAATTGCTCGGTTGTATATAAAAACTGCTCTTTTGGCAGATATTGGGCGTAACCCAATGCCGCAACACCACGTGGAACAATAGATACTTTTACCAATGGATCTGCATGTTCCAGGAACCAACCTGCAATAGCGTGACCAGCCTCGTGGTAAGCAACAATGCGTTTTTCTTCGGGCGATATGATCTTGTTTTTCTTTTCCAAGCCGCCAATAACACGGTCAATGGCATCCTGGAAGTCGGTCATATCAACCGATTCTTTATTTTTACGGGCGGCTATCAAAGCAGCCTCGTTACAAACGTTAGCTATTTCGGCACCTGCAAAACCCGGTGTTTGTGCCGATAATTTTTTAGCATCAACACCATCAGATAGTTTGATAGGTTTTAAGTGAACTTTAAATATTTGCTCACGGCCTATCAAATCGGGTTTATCAATAGATACCTGCCTGTCAAAACGGCCCGGACGCAATAATGCGGAATCCAATACGTCTGGACGGTTAGTAGCTGCAAGTATGATAATGCCTGAGTCGGTACCAAAACCATCCATCTCAACCAGTAACTGGTTCAGTGTGTTTTCGCGCTCATCATTACCGCCAACTATATTGTTTTTACCACGTGCACGGCCAATGGCATCAATTTCATCAATAAATATAATACAAGGCGCCTTGTCTTTTGCCTGGCGGAACAGGTCACGAACACGTGACGCACCCACACCCACAAACATTTCAACAAAGTCAGATCCTGACAAGGAGAAGAACGGCACCTGTGCTTCGCCGGCAACAGCTTTAGCCAGTAAGGTTTTACCGGTACCCGGCGAGCCTACCAGCAATGCACCCTTTGGTATTTTACCACCCAGGTTGGTGTATTTTTTAGGATTTTTAAGGAAATCAACGATCTCCATTACCTCCTGCTTGGCTTCTTCAAGGCCTGCCACATCGTTAAACGTTACTGATACCTGGGCTTCTTTATCAAACAGGGTAGCTTTTGATTTACCTATGTTAAAGATCTGACCACCCGGGCCACCACCAGAACCGCCAGACATGCGGCGCATGATAAATATCCAAACACCGGCAAACAGGATCACCATAATTACACCCTGTACAAGCCAGTTTGATAAAAAACTTTCGTGGCCCTGTTCATACTGGATAGGGATTTTCTCGCTATCGGGCATATCCTTTTCGGCATTCATGATTGATTGCTTCAGGCTTTCGTATGATGCATCAGTAAATGTGTATTGAGGGCCGTTGTTTGCAGTGTTAAATAAACGCTGCTCCTTACTGGCATTTGCATATTGAGGTTTTTTTAAACTGTCTTTTTTAATATAAACCTCGGCAACTACCAGATCCCCACTTTTATAAGCAACCAGTTTTTCAACATCGTGCTGTTTTAACATAGCCTCAAAATCCTGGAAGTTAATGTTTTTGCCCGAGCCACCGCTTAAAAGGGTAGGTACCAGTAAAAACGCTAAAATAACAATACCGTAAAGCCACATAATATTAAATTTAGGTGGTTTCGGAGGTGTTTTTTTATTAAGTATCTTCCTGATAGGTTTCGGACTTTCTGATTTATTATCTTTATCTTTCATTTCTTTGTTACGAGCTCAAACTTACAATCAATAATTTAAAATTTACAAGGTTTAGTACCATGACTCTGCCCGCAGGGCTTTTGTGACGAATGTTTAAGCACTTTTATAATATTTAATTTCGGCATCTCCCCACAAATCCTCTACGCCATAAAATTCACGTTTATCGGTTCTGAACACGTGAATCACAACATCCACATAATCAAGTAGTATCCATTCGCCATATTCCAAACCTTCCTTGCGCCAGGGATCCTGTTGCGTTGCTTTGAAAATCTCATCTTCAATACTATTAGCGATAGCTTTAACCTGGGTAGTTGAATCGGCATGACAGATCACAAAATAATCTGATACCGAACTGAATATATTACGAAGGTCTAACCTTACAATATCGTTCCCCTTTTTTTCCTGTATGCCGTGTATGGCAAGTTCAGAAATATAGGTTGACTGATTTAACACTTTGTTTTTTACCATCAAAAAGAATTAGTTTTGAACGTTTTTGAGTTAAAAATTATTATACTTTGCAAAATAACATATTTTCGGCATTATTTGTTGGTCAAAATTTGGTAACAATTAAAGAACTTGATTCAACCAACAATTTCCTTAAGAATTTACTGTCAAATTCCAAGCCATTGCCCGAAGGTACGGTCATTATGGCAGAAAGCCAATACGCCGGCCGGGGTCAGCAGCAAAATAAATGGCATAGTGAGCCCGGAAAAAATCTGACTTTTAGTATTTTGTTAACACCTTCATTTTTACCGGTTATAAACCAATTTGACCTTACCCGGGTAGTTAGCCTTGGTGTTTTTGATGCTTTGGCGCCTTATTTAGGCGATAAATTAAAAATAAAATGGCCTAATGATATTTATTATGAAGACCATAAACTTGGTGGCATATTGATTGAAACCCATATACAAGGCGACCGTATAAAGGATGCTGTAATTGGCATAGGGCTTAATATAAATCAGGAAAGTTTTTTGCCCGGGGCTGCCAATGCCATATCTTTAAAGCAAATCTTACACAAGGATTATGATTTGCGAACAATATTATCGGAAATTTGCGGACATATTGAAGCATATTACCTTAATTTAAAGGCCGGTAAGTTTTTGTTTGTAAGGAATATGTATTTAACCCGACTATATTGGTTAAACCAGGTAAAGCGTTTCAGATCAAACAATCAGGTTTTTGAGGGTATTGTAAGAAATGTAAAAGACGAGGGTTTGCTTGTTGTTGAAAATAATAATGTGCAACAGGAGTTTAGCTTAAAACAAATTGAATTTTTAAATAAGTAATTAAATGAAGAAAGTATTGTTGGTTGTTATTGCGCTGGTTATTTGCGCAGGGGCTTATGCCCAGATCGAATCGCCGGTGAGATGGTCATACGCGGCTAAAAAATTGAATGATAAAGAAGCCATTGTGTTTTTAAAGGCTACTATTCAACCCAGCTGGCATATTTATTCCCTTAATGTTAAGGATGGCGGGCCAATAAAAACATCATTTGATTTTGCACCTTCAAAATTATATGCGCCAATTGGTAAAACTACCGAGCCAACCCCGGTAACCAAATTCGAGAAAGCTTTTAACATGAATGTAAGTTACTTTGAAAAAGAAGTTGTTTTTCAGCAAAAAATAAGCCTTAAATCGGCAAAAGCCACAAACGTAACAGGCAAGCTTACTTATATGACCTGTAACGATAAAAAATGCCTGCCACCCGAAGATGTTGATTTTAATATTCCTTTAGGCAAATAATTACCGGGGATAAAAATGAAACTATTCAATAAAATCAACTGGTTGCCAACGTCGCTGGCTATCGTAACCTTACTGATCATATTTGGCATAAATAGTCCCAAGGCGGTTTATGCAGCACAAAAGGGCGACAAGGATACAACGGTATCAACCAATGATATACAATTTACCGATATACCAACCGCGGCTGATAGTATTGCCATAAGGAAAAAAGCAGCCGATTCTGCCGCTAAGGCCGCCGTTGCTAAGCCGGCGGTTAAGCAAAAAGCTCCCGCTGGGGAAAAGCCAAAAACGCTTTGGCAAATATTTATATTTGGGCTGTTAGGAGGTTTTACCGCGGTTATATTACCTTGTATATATCCACTGCTGCCGCTAACAGTAAGCTTTTTTACCAAAAAAAGTGGTAGCCGCAGCAAAGCGATAGGGCAATCGCTTATTTACGGGGCATCTATTATTGTTATATATGTAACCCTGGGCTTGCTGATCTCCATTATTTTTGGCTCAGATGCACTTAATCAACTGGCCACAAACGGAATATTCAATATATTTTTCTTTTTACTGCTTGTTGTTTTTGGTATATCGTTTCTTGGCGCATTTGAAATTACGCTACCCAGCTCATTAGCCAATAAACTTGATGAAAATGCAGATAAGGGTGGCCTCGCCGGTATATTCTTTATGGCATCAACTTTAGTAGTGGTGTCATTTTCGTGTACCGGCCCAATCATTGGCACATTACTGGTTGACGCGGCTTCTAAAGGCGATCGTCTGGGACCTGCAATAGGTATGTTTGGCTTTTCGCTGGCACTTGCCTTGCCGTTCACCATTTTTGYCTTATTCCCATCAGCTTTAAAAAGCTTACCCAAATCAGGCGGTTGGTTAAACAGCGTAAAGGTGGTTTTGGGATTTTTGGAACTTGCCTTTGCTTTAAAGTTTTTATCAAATGTTGATCTGGCCTACCACTGGGACTGGTTTGACAGGGAGATATTTTTATCACTTTGGATAGCAATTGGTTTGTTGATTGGGTTATATCTTATTGGCAAAATAAAGTTTTCGCATGACAGCGATGTTCCTTATCTGTCAATTCCGCGGGTGTTTTTATCCATTATTGTATTCGCGTTTGTTATTT
This sequence comes from Mucilaginibacter sp. P4_E8, assembly GCF_056401495.1. NCBI lineage: Bacteria > Pseudomonadati > Bacteroidota > Sphingobacteriia > Sphingobacteriales > Sphingobacteriaceae > Mucilaginibacter > Mucilaginibacter sp. P4_E8. The sequence goes on along the minus strand of NZ_JBFUJG010000075.1, from coordinate 6,412 downwards.
ATATGATCCCCGGGTTATGGGGAGCGCCTTTAAAATCAATCAGTGCGTTTTTACCGCCCGAAGCAACTCAGGATTTTAATCTTTCAAGCATACCCGATGGTGGTGGTGCTTCAACATCTTCCGCTACAGTGACGGTGCCAGCCAGTATTGGCAAAAGAAAGTATGCAGAAAGTTATGCACGCATAAAAACCAGGGGGCTTGATGCCTGGTATGATTATGACCAGGCCTTACAGGTATCTAAAGCGATACATAAGCCCATATTGATTGATTTTACTGGCTTTAATTGTGTTAACTGCCGTAAAATGGAAGCCAATGTTTGGTCGGACCCGGAAGTGTTTAAGCGACTTAAAAATGATTTTGTTTTGCTTCAGCTTGTTGTGGATGACAAGGCTTCCCTGTTACCCGAGGAGCAGTTCGTGTCTGATTACAGCGGAAAAAAGATAACCACATTAGGTGGCAAATGGAGTGACCTGGAGGCTAAAAGATTCAATTCCAATTCTCAGCCATTATACGTAATGCTGGATAGTGATGGTAATTTTTTAAAAGATGCCAGTGGCAATGATATTCCTACTTCCCCGGCTGATTATGATATAGCCAGTTATATCAGATTTTTAGATAGCGGTATAGCAGCTTTTAAAAAGTAGCCACACCCTAAAAAAATAAAGTGTAAATTCGCGGCAAGTTTTAAAGCTTAGCCGCGTTTCTTATATAATGGCACTTTAAAAGCACTTAATTTAAAATTATTCAATTTTTTAGGGTAGGGTCCCTAATGCCCGTATCAGAATAAAATGACGCAGATTAAAAATATCGGACTTTTTACCTCAGGTGGCGACGCGCCGGGAATGAATGCTGCCATAAGGGCGGTTGTACGTACTGCCATATACTACGATATTGAAGTTACAGGCATACGCCGTGGATACGATGGCATGACCAGGGGCGATTTTATACCCATGAATCGTAAGTCGGTTTCAAATATCATTCAACGTGGCGGTACCATTTTAAAAACAGCCCGCTGTGATAACTTCAGAACTGCCGAAGGGCGTAAACAAGCTTACGATCAGCTAAAAAAACATAATATTGATGCCTTGATTGCCATTGGCGGCGATGGTACTTTTACCGGTGCTAAGGTATTTGGCACTGAGTATGATATACCTGTAATTGGTTTGCCGGGTACTATTGATAACGATTTGCTGGGTACCGATTTTACTATTGGTTATGATACGGCCATAAATACGGTTGTTGAGGCTGTGGATAAAATACGGGATACTGCCGAATCGCACGACAGGTTATTTATTATAGAAGTAATGGGGCGAGACTCTGGCCTGATCGCTCTGCGTACAGGTATTGCTGCCGGTGCCGAAGCGATATTGATCCCGGAGAGCAAGGGTGGGATGGAAGGTTTATTTAACCGCCTTGAACATGGCCGTAAAGATAAAACCTCAAGAATTGTAATAGTTGCCGAAGGCGAAGAGGCCGGGGGAGCTTTTGAAGTTGGTCGCCTGGTTCAGGAAAAATTCCCTAATTATGATACGCGAATCTCTATACTGGGCCACATCCAAAGGGGCGGTGCTCCAAGCTGTATGGACAGGGTATTAGCAAGCCGCGTAGGAGCAGCAGCCGTTGAGGCCTTAAGAGACGGCCACCGCAATGAAATGATCGGTATTATACACAACGAAATTGCATATACCCCATTTGAACATGCCATTAAGCATCATGTGGAGATCAATCCAAACCTGTTAAAGCTGGTTGAAATATTATCAATGTAAGCTTTAACTTATGAGTTTAAACCACCTGTAAAGGTATGGTCAACAATTAAACGTATCGTATTGTCAATTTCGGTGCTTACAATGTGCAGGTAATCAATGATCTTTTGGTTTTCGGGATTGTGAGGATCCTCCCTGTCAATTATATTTATTAATCCCAACATGCTGGCAACCGGTCGCCTTAGCTCATGCGAGCTTAACGAGGCAATGTTGTTAAGCCGTTTGTTTTGACTAAGCAGTTCCTGCTCGGTTTTAAGCCTGGCAGTTATGTCATGTGCAAAACAGCCAACACCCATGATCTCGTTGTTTGCCGAGTAAATAGGATTAAAGCTTATTTCATAAAATATGGCTTCCTTTGTTTGCCCGCAGGCACTTTCTTCAATAATGGTATACTGTTCGCCATTTAACGCACGCTGATAGTATGATTTCCAATCGTCAATTATTTGATCGGAGCAGCCCAATTGCATATAGGAATGATCACCTTTTTGGGGAACTACCCCGGTTAGGTCGGTTATTAGCTTTACATAAGCATCGTTCAGGTAAACATAGCGCGTTGCAGTATCAACAGACCATATCTGATCGGTTGTATTATTAATAAGGGCTTCCAGGCTGTTTTGTATGCTCACCGTTTCTTCCTGGGCGCGTTTTTCGTCGGTTATATCTTTTACAAAAACAGTGAGCCCCCCGGCCGATGGATAAACCGCTACATTGTACCACCCGTTTATGCTGGTAAAATCCTCAATAAATTTAATACTTGTCTGCTTTGTTTTTGCTTCATAAAAAGCACGTTCAAAACCAGTACCCATAATTGTTGGAAAAATATCCCATATTACTTTACCAAGTACATGCTCACGGCTTCTGTTGGTTATTTTTTCAAAGGCACAATTTACCCTAACAAACCTCCAGTTATTATCAAGAATAAAAAAGGAATCGGTAATACTCTCAATAAAGGTATCCAGTTTTTGAGCGGTATCTATTATCTCTGCTTCAATTTTACGGCGGTTAGTTATATCATGACCTATACCCTGTATTTCGCAAACCTTACCGTTTTCATTAACTATTGATATAAACTCCCATTCGGTGTCATGCAAATTGCCATGTATATCGGGTTTTTTATGCAGCAACGGAATTATCTTACCAGGATTATTTAAACAGTTTATGAATACCGCCTCGCACAAGTGAGCTTCCCCGGGTATGGTAGTTATTGAAAAATGCCTGCCTAATAGTTCTTCGGCTTTGTAACCAAAGGTTTTAAGATACTGGCTGTTAATAAAAGTATAGTTCCCGTTAGTGTCAATCCGTATTAAAAAGCTGGTTTGTGAGTCAATAAGCGAATTTAAAAATTGCTTGCTTAATCCGGCATCCGCGTGCTGTTGTGGTTTTTCGGGTTTATCTATTGGGGCCTCTTTAATTATGCTTAGTAAAATTTTGTGCCCGGTAGCTTCATCAATAATAAGGCTTTTTTTGTCACTTATGTTTTTTATGATATGCTGTGGTGTGCTAATGGAATAGCTTAGTTCAACCGGACTGTTTTCGGAAAGGTTTTTAACAACATCCTTTACGCAGGCAAGCTGCTGCTTATTGATCAGCCCCTCCCACAGGTAATTGTTTTCATAAAGCTGTTTGGCGGTTATGCCTAAAATAGAATAAACGCCAGGGCTTATGAATAAGTACTTTTGCTCATGAAGGTCATAAGCAAGTATACAATCATCAAATGCAATAGTTGTATGGCTAAACATACCTTAAATAAGAGTAGGATGCTACTTTATAAATATAAAGCATTCGGTTACAAGTGACAAGGTTATGATCGTAACAATTTTGCTGCCACATCATCCCAGTTATTAACTCTTTCATAATCATTGATCAACATGTTGTGCGGCGATGTATATAACAGTTTGCGGCCATCAAAGGTTACAAAGTTTTTTATACGGTCATCAATCATAATATCCACATCCACTATTTTATGTCCGCAGAAAATAATATTGGTCCAGGAGATAAAGGGAAAGTGCTCATTAAGCCATTCCAGTTTATCTTCCAGTGAGTTTTTAAATTCCATTGCGGCCGAGGCTATGTATACATCGTATTTTTCCATAAGGGCTTTCACCACCTCCTGGCTGCCGGGCATCACCGGCAAATCGCGAAAAAAGCCCTTCTCATTAATGTACTGTCTTAATGAACTGCTTAAGTGCGGTGGCAATATTTCGTTAAACTCCTTGCCATGTATATCGCCCAGGGATATTTTAGTTTGATGCCTGATCTCGTACAGATCAATAAATTTGGCGATGGTATCGGCCAATACCTCATCCATATCAATAGCTATGCGCGGTTTTCTGTTTATGCTCATGCGGATGAAATTGCAATTTTTTTCAAAGAAAGCCTAACCACAGACGCTTTAATAAATAATTAATTATAAGGACTTTAAATTATTGCAAATAATTTATACCTTTGCATCCCCGCAGAAAGAACTCCGGGGACATGTTGAATACATAAAAATAAGAAATGGCAACTAAGATCAGACTGCAAAGACACGGTAAAAAAGGTAAACCTTTTTACTACATCGTAGTAGCAGATGCCCGCGCTCCACGCGACGGTCGTTTTATTGAGCGTTTAGGTTCATACAACCCAAACACCAATCCTGCAACTATCGACATTAATTTCGACAAAACTTTGGAATGGGTTAACACAGGTGCCCAACCTACTGATACTTGTCGTGCTATCCTTTCATACAAAGGTGTGCTGTACAAAAAACACTTAGAAGGTGGTGTTAAAAAAGGTGCTTTAACCGAAGAGCAGGCTGCAGCAAAATTTGCTGAGTGGACTGATCAGAAAGAAGGCAAGATCACCGGTAAAAAAACAAGTTTAGTTTCTGCAAAAGACGAAGCGCGTAAAGCTGCTTTGGCTGCTGAAGCTAAAAAGAAAGAAGAAAAAGCTGCTGCAATTGCTGCTAAAAATGCACCTGTTGCAGAAGAAGTTGCAGAAGAAGAAGCTCCGGCCGAAGAAGAAGCTGCTACTGAAACTGATGCTGCTGAAAACGCAGAATAATTTTATTATTAAAGCTTACGTAATGGCGAAGCAACCTGCACACAGGTTCTTCGCCATTATTTTTTAACCATATTTTTTTATGAAGACCGAAGATTGTTTCAGGATAGGCAGTATATTAAAAACAAAGGGCTTGAAAGGCGAAATGCAGATCTATGTAGATTTTGACGGCCTGGATACCATGAAGTTTGACGCTGTTTTTATTGATATGGCCGGCAAGATGATCCCTTATTTTGTGGCCTCCATCAAATACCTGCAAAAAAGCAATGCCTATTTGTACCTGGAAGATGTGGATGCCATTGAAAAAGCTGCCTTGCTGGTAAAAAGAGACATCTACCTGCCCAATAAACTAAAACCGAAAAAGAAAAAAAGCGAGTTTACCCTGAACGATGTTAAAGGCTTTATTGCCATTGACGAAACGCATGGCGAACTGGGCGAGATACTGGAAGTGCAGGAATACCCGCAGCAATTAATAGCAACTGTTCAATACCAAAGCAAGGAAGTACTTTTCCCGCTCAATGTAGATATCATTAAAGGCATTGATGTTGAAGCCGGCGAGATCTATGTAGCCCTGCCCGAAGGGTTGTTGGATGTTTATTTGTCTGAATAACTCTTTTGGACGAAGGACTTTTGGAATAAGCATAAAGGACTATTCAATAGTCCAGACTAAAAAAATAGTCCTGCCGAACTTGTTTCGGCATCCCACATGACAATTAAAATACCATGCTATATACCATAGCATTTGAGATGCTGAAACAAGTTCAGCATGACGTTTTTCAGAACAACAATTAACAAATATATCATTGCGAGCGTAGCGCGGTAATCTCATAGGATAAGTAACGAGCTTTGCTTATGCAATCAGCATGATGAGATTGCCACGCTGCGCTCAGCAGTGACAGCATTATTAGTTTTTTAACCAATGCCTGTGTCCTCGCAGGCATTTTGCGTTTGCAGGCAAAAATAATTTTATCAAATATCCCCCGCTATCTGAAGTCAGAGACTTCAGACGCTTATGTAAGTAGTCTCTGACTACATAAAGCGGGTGTAGTTAAAAACTACAGGCATAGTATTTCGAAGTCAGAGACTTCGAACAGGGCTTATATAATCAACTGTCATTTTTTGAAGTTTTTTTATCTAAACACATCCATTTTCCGCCAAAATCGTATACGTCATGAAATAGTTTAAAACATGACCGAACCTACAGAATATCAAATGTTGCTACAAGATGAAAAGCTTTTAGTAGAAAAGATTGCAGAGGCGCAAGAACTATTACACACACTACAATATGATTTATGTATTATAAGGGATGCTTTACGGAAATATGAACACTTAACCGTTATCCATAAAAAAACTAATCAGAAATAGTTAGTACCCCCGAAAGTTAATTGGAGATTTATTTGTCATTGTTAAGCTGTTTTAACAGCAATCTTAATCATTTGTTCAAGCGTACCGTCAAACTTTACCTTTTCCTCGTATTTGGCTTACTCAGTTGTATCCTTAATTTAGATAACTCTTCTCAGGCTTAGCCTTAAATTTTTTTGTCAAATATATTGGCAACTATATACGAGATGGGACAGGAAATAATTACCTTGTTGTTCTAACCCTTAAGC
>NZ_JBFUJG010000074.1:0-25286 GCF_056401495.1 Mucilaginibacter sp. P4_E8 | reverse complement strand
TTATGTAATGCTGCAGGAAGCCATTGACGAGGTGAAAAAAGAGGCTCCTACTTACTTTACGGATGATCCATCGGTAAGCAGGCACCAGGTGCATTTGAAGGTTGATAGCCTGGCTGTAGGTTTTTTTAAAAAAGAATTGGGTGCCCCGGCTCCTTAATGTGGAAAATGTCTTAAATGTAAAATACAACCTAAAAAAGGCTGTCATGCTGAGCCTGTCGAAGACCAGTGGCGAAGGCCTCTGCTTTTAACCCTTCRACAGGATGACAGGCTGTTTGTTAAACGCTTAGAAATGAGGCAATATCGAACTGTCCATATCTGCTTTGAGTTTCAAGATTGCCATGATATCGCTACTCATTACGTGTTTGTTTTGTCGAAGAGTACGCCCCATCGGGGCATCGTGTTTATAGAATGACAATATCAGGATGTCAGCTCCATAATTGCTATAAACACGATGCCCCGATGGGGCGTGGATAAGCAAGGCATTCCTCCTTCAGCGTTTCCCGGATTTTAAAACTCAATACTCTACTAAATGCGTATTATTTATCATCAGGCACAAACGGATTGAGCCCTCGCAATCGTTTTCGTAACTTCTGTAATATACTCAAAACACATCTTCACAAATCATCTATATTTGAAATTACTAACCGCAATTTCATCTGAATGAGAAAAAAGTATTTATTACCACGCGTCAGCATGGTATCTGCCCTTATTGCCGGGCTCACGCTAACAGCATCGGCACAACAAAAAAACATTTACCATAAAGGCTGGATAGATTTTAATAAGAACGGCCGGATGGATGTTTTTGAAGATCAGTCACAGCCTATTGAAAAGCGGGTTACCGATTTGCTGAGCCAAATGACCGTTGAAGAAAAAACCTGCCAAATGGCCACCCTGTACGGTTATAAAAGGGTTTTAAAGGATGAAATGCCGGTACCCAACTGGAAAAATGAGGTTTGGAAGGATGGCATTGCCAATATTGATGAGGAACTGAACAACCTCACCTCCACAACCGATAAAGCAACTACAGAATTTTCCTATCCGTATAGCAAACACGCTTCGGCTATAAATACCATACAAAAATGGTTTGTTGAAGAAACACGCATCGGTATTCCTGTTGATTTTACCAACGAGGGTATTCATGGACTTAACCATGACCGTGCCACACCTTTGCCTGCTCCTATATCCATAGGCAGTACTTTTGATAAACAACTGGTGCGCCAGGCCGGGCAAACCGTTGGCCGCGAGGCAAAGGCCCTTGGTTATACCAACGTTTATGCCCCAATACTTGATCCTGCCCGCGACCAGCGCTGGGGCCGTGTTGTGGAATGCTATGGCGAAAACCCTTTCCATATTGCCGAACTGGGTAAGCAAATGGTTTTAGGGATACAGGAAGAGGGTGTAGCCTCAACCCTGAAACACTTCGCGGTTTATAGCGTGCCTAAGGGTGGTCGTGATGGCAGTGCCCGTACCGATCCGCATGTGGCGCCGCGCGAAATGTATCAGATCTATCTATACCCATTCCGCCGGGTGATACAGGAAGCACACCCAATGGGCGTTATGAGCAGTTATAATGATTGGGATGGCGTGCCTATAACCGGCAGCTATTACTTTTTAACTGAGCTGTTGCGTCAAAAATTTGGTTTTAACGGCTATGTGGTCTCAGACAGTGAGGCGGTGGAATATCTATATTCCAAACACCATGTAGCAGGTGATTATAAAGAAGCTGTAAGGCAGGTGGTAGAAGCTGGGTTGAACGTTCGTACCAACTTTACCATGCCGCAAACCTATATTATGCCGCTCCGCGAGCTGATCAAAGAAAATAAACTGTCCATGAAACTTATTGATTCAAGGGTAGGTGATGTACTGCGGGTTAAGTTTCGCCTGGGTTTGTTTGATGATCCTTACGTGAAAGATCCAAAATCGTCTGATAAAAAGGTGCATACCGCGGCTGATGATGCGATGTCGCTTAAAATGAACCGCGAATCAATGGTATTGCTTAAAAACGAGGGCGATCTGTTACCGCTGGATAAAAGCAAGCTGAAAAATATTCTGGTTACTGGTCCGCTGGCTGCCGAGGAAAATTATGCAACCAGCCGCTACGGTCCGTCGCACAACCCGGTTACCAGTGTGCTTAATGGTATTAAAAACTATGTGGGCAAGGGTATAAACGTTAATTATATTAAGGGCTGTGATGTAGTTGACCCCACCTGGCCCGAAAGCGAGATCATCGAAACCCCTTTAACGGCGCAGGAGCAAGCCGGTATTGATTCAGCAGTAGCGCAGGCCAAACAAGCCGATGTAGTGATAGCCGTTGTGGGTGAAGATGTAAAACGTGTAGGCGAAAGTCTTTCACGTACAGGGCTTAATCTTCCCGGCCGTCAGCTCAAACTGATCCAGGCTTTACAGGCTACCGGCAAACCTGTAGTTATGGTAATGATAAACGGACAGCCGCTTACCATTAACTGGGAAAACAAGTATGTTCCGGCCATTTTAGAGGCCTGGTTCCCTGGTCCGCAGAGCGGGCAGGTGGTTGCCGAAACCTTATTTGGCGATAATAATCCGGGCGGTAAGCTGCCTATTACCTTCCCTAAAACTACAGGGCAAATTGAGTTTAACTTTCCGTTTAAACCGGCCTCACAGGCAGGCCAGGGTGGCGATAACAGCTGGGGGCACACCAGCGTTAACGGCGCCTTGTACCCTTATGGTTACGGTTTGAGTTATACCAAATTTGAATACAGCAACCTGCAGGTATCGCCCGAAAAAGAAAATTCACAGGGCGATGTGCAGGTAAGCGTGGATGTAACCAATACCGGCAGTCGCAAAGGCGATGATGTGGTGCAGCTTTACCTGAAGGATGAAGTAAGCAGCGTAACTACTTACGAGTATGATCTGCGCGGCTTTGAGCGAGTTAACCTTACCCCAGGCGAAAAAAAGACCGTGCAATTTACGCTGCACCCAGACGATTTGGCCCTGCTGGATAAAAACATGAACTGGACTGTTGAGCCAGGTAAGTTTATGTTGATGATTGGCAGTTCATCGATGGATATTAAGTTGAAGAAAGAATTTGAAGTTCAGTAAGGAGCTGAAAGGTTAAAGCAGAAAATCATTAGTGCAGACTTCCGAAGTTTTTAAAACTTCGGAAGTCTTTTTTTTGTATTTGGTGCTGTCATGCTGAGCATGTCGAAGCATGGTGGGGCAGGCTTCTCCGTACGATTCTCCAACGAACAATTGCCAACTTATGCTGAACGAGCTAAATGTGCTTGTGAATATTTATATTTATCTCAGATATGAAAATCCCAACCATTACAGGAATAATTGACAGGCGCATACTGGTTAACTTTACGGTTGATTTGGATGTGGCCAAAACCATAGTACCGGCACCTTTTACGCCAAAAGCGGTTAATGGTAAGGCCATAGCTGGCATCTGTTTAATCAGACTAAAGGATGTCAGACCTAAAGGGCTCCCTGCATTTATTGGGATAGGTTCAGAGAATGGGGCTCACCGCATAGCCGTGGAATGGCAGGAGGATGGCCAAACAAAAGAGGGTGTATACATACCCCGGCGCGATACCTCATCGCTATTTAATACGCTTACGGGCGGGCGGGTATTTCCCGGCAGGCATCACCATGCTAAATTTGATGTTGATGAAAAGGGGGGTGACTATCATGTAGCTTTTGAAAGTTCAGATGGAACCATCATCAGCGTAGATGCAAAACTAACCGACACTTTTAACCCTCAATCGGTTTTTAAAAATCTTTCTACGGCTTCGGAATTTTTTAAGGCAGGCTCAACAGGGTACTCGCCCAATGGCAACAAATACGAAGGCTTGTTGCTTGAAACCGATAAATGGGACGTAAAGGCCCTGGAAGTAAGCCAGGTAAGGTCAAGTTATTTTGAGGATGAATCGGTATTTCCCAAAGGTTCGGTTCAGTTTGATAATGCTTTGCTCATGACCAATATACCGCATGAATGGTTATCAAAACCGGATAAGCAGGTAACAGATAAATGATCTTTTATGAGTAACTCAACCCAACAAATTATACCCATGCTGGCCTATGAGGATGGCGTAGCAGCTATGAATTGGTTATGCGAGGTTTTTGGATTTAAGGAGGTAACCAGAATGACGGATGATAACGGCCGGTTAAGTCATGGCGAAATAGCCATAGGCGATAGTATTGTTATGCTGGCCGAACCCACTCCTGATTATCAAGGACCTGCCCGTCATGCCCAAAACTGCGCTATCGCTGCCAAATGGTACAGCGTTCCTTATGTTATTAACGGTGTATTAGTTTATGTAGATGATGTGAAACAACATTACAAACAAGCTAAAAACAGTGGAGCAACCATTCTATCTGAGCTGGAGGAAGGCTACCCCGGAACCCGTTATCGCGCCGCCGATCTGGAAGGCCAGCGTTGGATGTTTATGCAAGAGGATAGCGGATCTAAATAAAAAAAATAACTTATTTAAATTTGATAAGAAGTTCTGCCAATTTAAATAAGAAAACTTAAATTGGCGAGGATAAGAGCTTTATGAGACCTTTCACTAAATTAATCTTGTTTTGTTACATTATACTTTCAGGTTGTGCCTCACCACCTCAAAAGGTCACTTCAAAAAAAGTCAATAAAAAGTCGGTTAGACACTCAATAGCTATAAAAAATAATGTCGACAAACAGGATACTCTAACTGTTGATTCAATAGCCGCGGTATTTACTAAAGTGGATGCTGTTGAAATTGAAAAGCGAAGAAAAAAATATGGCGACGATGCCTTTTACGCAAGTGCAGATGATGCCGTGTATTATTCAAGTCAATCACATGAATATCTTAGCAAGCAAAAGCTTAGGATCATTGATGCACAGGATCAAAAGTTTTTAAAATTTGTAAAAGCCGACAAAACGGTAATGATCATTAAGCTGGATACTGTTGCTCAATTATTTAATTTGTACCTTTTTGACCCTGCTAAAGTGCCTGTAAACGTTGATATGACCAACATTGAAGATGATTACAAAAAGTATTTTAATGTGCAGTAATAGGGTAAACAGATTATAAATATGGCTGTACTCTTTCATTTCCTGTTCGAAATAGTAAAAATAGTCATACTGGGACTTATTTATACGGCGGTGATTTTTTCAATAAGGGCCATTATCAGGAAACTGCAGAAAAAGGATACGGATTTTAAGTGGTACAAATTCCTGATAGTTTATAAAGTTTTAGCCGCTGTGCTGTTTGTATTCTCTTTTACTTATTACGGGAACCACGGGCTTGGCGATGATTCCTATATTCCGCTGGGGCATGGCGAAACCATGAGTGAAGGTGATACCTTTGCTTATTTTGTGCCTGATGGTAAGTCTGAACAGATCCACATTGACACCTATCTGGTTAAATATGATGACCTGTGCGCCTCTGTCGATTCGGGGTATATGGTGTATAATTTAAAAACTAAGCAGATCAATGATTTCGGTACCGAACAGCTTTATAACACTTTCGCCTCCGCGCATAACCTGCCTCCCATTAAACAATTCCGTGATTTTGATCGCCAGTACAATAACTATTGGAATGGCTGGCGGTTTTGGATGATGCCTTGAGCTCTAAAAGATGTTGATTTGTAAAAATACTTCGCTTAATTGAAAGATATATAATAATAACTTTTTATTTAATTTTTGTAGGCAATTGTTTCATTAATTTTGTCAACTAATCAAACACTTACTAACTGTGATTTTTACAGTTGTACTTAAATACTTTATTTATATTTTTATACAATTCAAAACACTAAGGCATTGCCTGTTATAAACCCAATTATTAATTATTGAATGGAACTGGAGAATAAAGGTGTAAAGGGCAGTCAGCTAAAGAATATGATCATCAAAAAGCTTTACTTTAATAAAGCGATGTCATGTGCGGGGTTGAGCGAGTTATTTGATAAAAGCATACCATCAATAGCCAAAGCTGTAAATGAATTAATGCACGAAGGCTTTGTTGTTGAGGATGGTTATGCGCCATCCAGCGGAGGCCGCCGCCCGCTAATGTRTTCTGTAAAATCAAGTGCCATGCATATCCTGGCCATAGCGTTAGACCAGCTAACAGCACGTATACAGTTGTTTGATCTGCTGAATAATCCAGTGGCTGATATGCTTACTTTTGAGCTTAAGCTGCTGAATAACCCCGATGCTTTGGCTAAATTGATTGAGCAGATCAACGGATATATTAAAAATACGGGTATCGCTAAAGAAAAAATTGCTGGTATAGGAATAGGTATGCCGGGTTTTATAAACGTAACCGAGGGTATTAACTACACTTATCTTGATGCCGGCGGACAAAGCCTTACTGCTTACCTTACTGCTAAAACTGGTATCACCACATATATTGATAACGACTCGAGTTTGATAGCCCTTGCCGAACAAAAATTTGGCATAGCCAAATCGCAAAATGAAGTAATGGTTATTAACCTGGGCTGGGGTATAGGCCTGGGGATGATTGTAAATGGAAAGCTGTTCAGAGGATATAATGGTTTTGCAGGCGAACTAAGCCACATACCACTATCAGAGGATGGTGCGCTTTGCGAATGCGGTAAGCGCGGTTGTTTGGAGGCCGAAGCTTCATTACTGGTAGTGGCCCAAAAGGCTATTGCAGGTATTCAGCAGGGCCGTATTACCAGTTTAAAATACAACAGTAATGACCACTCCAAGTTGGTAGGCGATGCTATTCTGGAAGCTGCCAACAATGGCGACCAGTTTGCCATTGAACTGCTATCTGATGCCGGATATAAAATAGGGAAGGCCCTGGCTATCCTGATCCACATCATGAACCCGGCTATTATTGTATTGAGCGGCAGGGGAGCAAAAGTTGCCAAAATATTAATGGCGCCTATACAGCAAGCTTTGCATAAATATTGTATCCCAAGGCTTTCGGCAGGTACCGAATTGTTAGTATCTGAACTTGGTTTTGATGCCGAATTAATAGGCGCTGCTGTACTGGTAATGGAAAATTTTGATAAAACAGTAAAAGCAAAGGTAAGCAAGACCGCTAAAGCAGTGGCGTAAAATTGAAGTGGGGATGAAGTAAGATGTGCAAGTGAGCAGATCTCAGATGTGCAAATGTTAAGCTGCGTTTACCACAACGTCATTGCAAGGTACGAAGCAATCTCTATGCTATACAGAGCAAACATGCAGTGTGGCGCTTGTCCTAAAGAGATTGCTTCGTGCCTCGCAATGACGCGTTATCTCTACCTAAACACCTTCCCGGAATAATCCATAGCCTCCTGAAATTTGGCTAAATTAAGCCCCAGGGGCTCGTTTTGCGATTGGAGGTAGGTTATTAGGTTTTCTGTGGCGATATTGCCTGTGAGGTCATCTGCGGCCATTGGGCAGCCCCCATAGCCTTTCAATGCCACATCAAAACGTTTGCAGCCGCTTTTATAGGCCGCCTCTATCTTAGGCTGCCAGGTATCGGGTGTGGAGTGCAGGTGAATACCAAACTCAGTTTCAGGGAACTTATGGCACAGGTCGGGGTAAATGCTGCTGATCTGCCCGGCTTCGGCAATACCAATCGTATCAGCCAGCGCAATGTTACTTATCCCTTCATTAACCAATTGTGCTGTCCATTGTTCAATAATGCTGGTGTTCCATTCATCGCCATAGGGGTTGCCAAAGCCCATAGACAGGTAAACCAGCAATTTTTTATTATGAGTAAGGCATAGCTCCTTTATTCTTTTTACGTTATCAAACGCCTTGAGCATGGTGGTATTGGTATTCCTTAACTGAAAAGTTTCGGATATAGAAAACGGGTAACCCAGGTAAGTGATCTCCTCATGCTTTACCGCATCTTCGGCACCGCGGTAATTGGCAATAATGGCCAGCAGTTTTGAACTGGTATTGCTCATATCCAGCTGTTTCAGTACTTCAGCGGTATCCTGTAACTGCGGTATGGCCTTAGCCGATACAAAGCTCCCAAAGTCGATGGTATCAAAACCAACCTGTAAAAGCAGGTTGATGTAGGCGGCCTTAACGTTTGTCGGCACAAAATCGTGCAGGCCCTGCATGGCATCGCGGGGGCATTCGGTTATTTTTATATTCATTTGAGGTTCGTGTTGCGTGATCCGTGTTGCGGGTGATCGTACATACCACTAATTTTTATATACAAGATTAAAATTTTTATCGGCAACCCGCAACCCGAACCCCAAATCTAATCCACACTTTTAGGCAGGTGTTCGTCTTCGGTAAGTCCCTCACGTTCAAATTTCCTGATAATAAGCCTTGTGCCGCCATTGTAAGTTACATAGCTGGATACCCAGTTAATAAATACGATCACTTTATTGCGCCCTCCTAAAAGCGACACGAGGTGAACAAACATCCACACCAACCAGGCAAAAAATCCCTGAAATTTTATTTTGCCCAGATCGGCAACCGCCTTGTTACGGCCTATGGTGGCTAATGAACCTTTGTCAAAATACTTAAAGGGAGCAGTAGGTTCACCATTGATTAACTGCATTATTGATTTGGCAACATGCTGGCCCATTTGTATAGCCACCTGCGCCACTCCGGGGTGCCCTTTTGGGGTATCATTGGTTATCATGGCTGCCACATCGCCAATGGCAAATATATTGGTAGTGCCAGCCACACGGCAAATACTATCTGTCCTGATCCTGTTACCGCGTTCAATGATATCCCTATCAATACCCTCGGGCACTACACCCATTACACCCGCGCTCCAGATCACATTTTTGGTGCGGATAGTTTTACCGCCTTCAAATTTTATCTCTTCACCGTCGTAGCTTTCCACCTTCATGCCTAAAAGCACCTCAACACCCATGCCCGTCAAAAAGTCTTTCGCTGCTTTTGATGCCTCTTCAGACATAGGCCCCAGCACCCTCGGCAAAAAATCAACCAGGTACACTTTCATGTCCTCTCTTTTAAGCTCTGGATAATCCTTGTTCAGTATATGGTTACGCAGCTCGGCCAGTGAGCCTGAAAGCTCAACACCGGTTGGGCCGGCACCTACCAGTACAAAAGTAAGATAGGGGTCGCGTTCTTCTTTGCTGGGTTTCAGCAGTGCTTCTTCTATATTTTGCAGAACGGAATATCGCAGGTTAAGCGCCTCAGGAATGGACTTCATCGGCATCGAAAAATGTTCAATATCCTTATTGCCAAAAAAGTTGGTGGTTGATCCGGTGGCTATAACCAGGTAATCATAAGCAATTTCGCCTATGGTGGTATCTATGGTATTCTTTTCGGCATTTACCTTACTTACCTCAGCTATCCTGAACCTAAAATTCTTTTGGCTTGAGAAGTTTTTGCGCAGGGAAAAGGCTATGGATTCCGATTCAAGACTGCCCATGGCAACCTGGTACAGTAAAGGCTGAAAAGTGTGGTAATTATGCTTATCGAGCAATAAAACCTCAACAGGCTTGTTCTCCAGTTTTTTTGCTACCTGGAGTCCGCCAAATCCTCCGCCTATAATAACTACTAAAGGAAATTTTGAGCTATCTGTTAAATTCATGCGCAGATTGTTTTAATATGTTAACCCCCTCTAAACGGCGAAGCCCTCATGAACGCCAAAAATAAATAATAGTGTGAATAATCTCCCCCAAAGGGGGGAGACTTTTTAAAAGCCTTCTCCTTTGGGGAGGGTTGGGTGAGGCTTCTTGTATAACAAAAAAGGCCCCAAATGTTCTTTGGGGCCTTGTAAATAAATTGATTTAATTTATCTCAGATCTTTTTTCCCAAAGTCAACAATCACCGGTGTTGCCACGCAGATCGACGAGTATGTTCCGAAGATCACACCGATCAACAGGGCGAATGAGAATCCTTTGATCACATCCCCACCAAATATAAACAATATGATCAGTACGAAAATTACCGTTAACGCGGTGATAATAGTACGGCTCAACGTGCTGTTGATGGCCTGGTTAATTACTTCTTCAGGGTTATCAGTTTTGGCATGGTGCAGATCAAGGAACTCGCGGATCCTATCGAACACTACCACGGTATCATTAATGGAGTAACCGATAACCGTTAATATGGCCGCTATGAACGCCTGGTCAATATCCAGTGAGAATGGAAGTATTCCCTGGAATAAAGAGAAGAACGATAGTACCAGCAACGCATCATGAGCGGTAGCCACCATAGCACCTAAGCTGAACTGCCATTTACGGAAACGTATGAGTATGTAAGCCGAAATAACAAATATGGCGAACAATACGGTGTATATGGCTGATGTTTTTAATTCATCGGCAACGGTTGCACTTACTTTTGAGAAGCCTAATATATTCTTATCGGCTATACGGGTAACTTCTTTAGTGTTTAAAGCCTCAATCAGCGTGCTCCTTACCTTAGCATCAGTAGCAGCATTGTTATCCCTTATCATCAGGTTGGTGGTGATACTGATCTTATCGGGTCCAAAGGTTTTAACCTCGGTACTGCGGCCCAATGTGGCGTCAATAGCATCATGAATGGCTTCGGTGGTTACGCCTTTATTAGGGAAACTGATAATATAATTACGGCCACCTTCAAAATCCACACCATAGGTAAATCCACGTGTAGCAATGGAGATTAGACCGGCTATAATAAATACACCAGAGAAGATGTAAAATTTAAAACGATTTTTTACAAACTTAAAATGTGCATTTTTAAAGGTATGTGAGCTCCATGGGTTTGAGAATTTAATATCCCAGCCTTTATCAAGCATCCACTCAAATATAACCCTTGAGATCAGTAATGAACAGAACAATGAAGTGATGATACCGATCATTAAGGTGGTTGCAAAACCTTGTATCGGGCCCGAACCAAAGATGAACAGGATTAAACCAGTTAAGAAGGTACTGATCTGTGAATCGAGGATGGATGGTAATGCATGTTTAAAACCATCGGCAACGGCTATCTTTAATGATTTGCCCAGGCCAAGCTCTTCACGCACCCTTTCATAAACCAGTACGTTAGCATCAACCGCAATACCCAGTGTAAGTACTATACCGGCAATACCAGGCAATGTTAATACCGCGCCTAAGCTGGTTAATACACCCATCAGGAAAAAGATGTTGATGACCACTGCAACAACAGCCACAGTACCCGCACGGTTGTAATAAGCTATCATGAATATCAACACCACAACCAAACCTAATAGGCTTGATGTAACACCGGCATTGATAGCTTCCTGACCTAATGACGGACCCACTACGGCTTCTGATATGATGTAGGCAGGAGCAGGTAAGCGACCAGCTTTTAATACGTTGGCCAAATCCTTTGTGTCTTCAATCTGGAAGTTTCCGGAGATAGATGAAACACCACCTGAAATTTCGTTCTGCACAGTAGGGGCAGAGTACACATTGTCATCAAGTACAATGGCGATGGATTTTTTATTGGCACCTGCTGATGCTGCGGCAGTAATGGCACGCCATTTTTCGGCTCCCTGCGAATTCATCACCATTCTTACTTCGGGGCTGCCTTTTTGGTCAACATCAGGAATAGCATCGGTTACAACATCACCTGTTAATATCGCACTGTTTTCGGCTCCGCTCAGTTTAATGGCATATAATGCAAATACCTTGGTGCCGGTTATTGGTTTAACCTCCCAAAGGAATTTCATATTACGCGGTATTACCGATTTTACATCGGCACTGTGCAGGTATGAATTAACTTTGGCAGTATCTTTTTGTGGCGCGTAACCAACAACAGGGCCCTGGCCTAATTGCTGCTGCCCGCTTTGATCGGCACGTGTGTTTAACGACATTACCGAAAACAGCGGGTGCAATGCTGCCAGTTGTGATTTACCTGCTAACGACGAAGTGTCTTTAGCGGCGCTCTTTTGAACTTTGCTTAATAACGAGCCCGCTTTTGCTGCAGTGTCGGTTTTAGCGGTAGCAGTAGTTGCTACGGTTTTTGATGAATCGGCTTTAGCTGTTTTAGTTTTTGCAGCCAGCAGGTTGTCAATATTGACCAGGTACTGGTATGCTTCGGTATTATCAAAGGTTTCATAAAACTCCAGTTTTGCGGTACCCTGTAAAAGCTTGCGCACACGCTCTGGTTCTTTTACACCAGGTAGTTCAACCAAAATACGGTTTGAGCTTTGCTCCAACTGAATGTTAGGCTGGGTAACACCAAACTGGTTGATACGGGTATTTAAAACCGTGTATGATTGTTTTACCGCGGTATTAGCCAGATCTTTCAAATAAGCTACAACCTCGCTGTTTGAAGCATTAAACTTCAGGTGGTCCTGGTTATCCCTTGTTGAAAAGATAGCGGCAAGTTTACCGTTTGGATTTAGTTTTTCATACTCGCTGGCAAAAAGCGAAATATAATCTTTTTGAGTGGTCTTAACATCAGCCTGTAATTTGTCGGCATTTGTCAAAGCCTGATTAAATGTAACATCAGGATTGTTGTTTGCAATTTTCCTTACCAATTCGTTAAGTGAAATTTGCATGGTAACGTTCATACCGCCTTTAAGGTCGAGGCCTAATGCAAGTTCTCTTTGCAGAACGTATTGATAATTGTGTTTGAACAACGGATATACCGGTTGTGTAGACATAGAATCCAGATACGCTGTTTCTCTCGCAGGGTCACCCTTTGAATATACTTTGGCATCACTTTGAACTTTGCGCGCCACCCACGTGAAAGATAGCTGGTATAAGCATACAACAGCTAATAGAATGGCGAAAAATTTAATAACCCCTTTACCTTGCATCGAATTTTAATATGTAATTAATTAGTTTATAAGCTATTTTTAAATAAGACGGCAAATCTAATAAAATTTCGCAAGCATGAAATTTTAAATTAAAACAATTTGATGACAAAAAATGTTAGCCGCGTTCCAGTGTGATAAAGGAGTACCTCAACTTATTTTTTTCGTCGGGTTCAAAGTTTTCACGCTCTTTTTCTTCCCACTCTGCAGGATCTAACTCCGGGAAAAATGAATCGCCGTCAAATTCCTGATCAATAACGGTTAAATAAATACGATCAGTAAGCGAAATAGCCTGCCGGTAAATTTCGGCACCGCCCACAATAAATACTTCGTCCTCGTCTTTACAAAGCGCCAGGGCCGCCTCAAGAGAGTTCACCACCTCGCAGCCTTCAATACTGATGGCCTGCCGGGTAATAATAATGTTACGGCGTTTCGGCAAAGGCTTACCAACCGAATCATAGGTTTTGCGGCCCATGATCACGGTATGCCCCGTAGTTACATCCTTAAAGTGCTTCAGATCATTTGGCAGGTACCAAAGTAATTTATTGTCTTTACCAATAGCGTGGTTTTTGGCTATGGCTACTATGATGGATACAGTCATTGGGTCATTATCGTCATTAAGTCATTGTCGTCATTGAGTCATTGGTAGGCGGTGCCTATTTGACTTTTACTTTTTGACGTTTCCGATGTATTTTATATAGATATTAAGTTTTAAATGAATTGTTTCTAATTGCTGGATCAATAAGTGATATTCCTCATCGTTAATTAATTTCCTTGCTTGTGCTTTCATTAGCCAGGATTTAGTTTCAATTATTGACCCTCTGCTAAAGTAGCAGAAATTTTTGTTTTCTTTATAATGATATCTGCCGAAGCCTTCGGCTATGTTGGCACCGATTGAATCCGAGGATCGCACTAATTGTTTACCTATGGTATCTTTCGCAAAATAATCCCACTCCAAAACCAAGACCCAAACTTTATAAGAAAACGCATCTGACAAATTGTAAATCTCCAGGTCCTCTATCCGGTTACTCATGTATTGTTATTGAAAATCAAAAAATGACTTAATGCCCCAATGACTATAATGATTGATGTTAAACCGCCACCGCAGCTTTAATATGTGGCCACGGGTCATAGTTCTCCAGTGTAAAATCTTCAAACTTAAATTTAAAAATGTCTTTTACTTCCGGGTTGATCTTCATAGTTGGTAATGGCCTTGGCTCACGGCTTAGCTGCAGGCGGGCCTGGTCCATGTGATTATTGTACAAATGTGCATCGCCAAAGGTGTGGATAAAGTCGCCATAGTCAAGGTCGCATACCTGGGCCATCATCATAGTAAGCAGCGCGTATGAGGCAATGTTGAACGGCACGCCCAAAAATATATCGGCACTGCGCTGATACAACTGGCATGATAACTTGCCCTTCAATTCCCCCTTCAGAGGGTTAGCAGGCTCCACGTAAAACTGGAACAAACTGTGGCAGGGCGGCAAAGCCATCTGGTTCACATCGGCAACATTCCATGCCGATACGATCATGCGGCGTGAGTCGGGATTATTTTTAATCTGGTTCACCACCTGGGTTATCTGGTCAATGTGCCCGCCATCGGGTTTTGGCCATGAGCGCCATTGGTAGCCGTACACCGGCCCAAGGTTGCCCTCGGCATCAGCCCACTCATCCCAAATGCGTACGCCGTTTTCTTTGAGGTAGCTGATGTTAGTGTCGCCGCTCAAAAACCATATCAGCTCATGGATGATGGATTTAAGGTGCAGTTTTTTGGTGGTCACCATCGGGAAACCATCTTTAAGGTTGAAACGCATCTGGTAGCCAAACACACTTACCGTACCGGTTCCGGTTCTGTCATGCTTTTGCGCGCCGGTTTCCATCACATGGCTCATCAGGTCGAGATACTGTTTCATTTTGTTGTTAAGTTGATTTGGTTGACTGAGTTGGATTGGCTGATTAAGTTGAAAACTAATAAACCAATGAAACTAATGAACCAGTGAACATTTCGTGACAAAGAAAAATAATCTAATTTTGGTATCCTAACAGATGTGTAAAAATACAAGCTGTGTTAGTTTTTTCTTATGATCCTTTTTCCAAACGCAAAAATAAACATTGGCCTTAACATTACCGAACGCCGCCCCGACGGTTATCATAATCTGGAAACCATTTTTTATCCGATAAATATTAAAGACGCCCTTGAGGTGGTGGTGAGTGATAAGTTGAGTTTCGATTCATCTGGTCTGGATATCCCCGGCCGGATGGAGGATAATCTTTGTGTTAAGGGATATCATCTGCTGAAAAAAGATCACAACCTGCCGCCGGTAAGCATCCACCTGCATAAAAATATCCCGATAGGGGCCGGTTTGGGYGGTGGCTCATCAGATGCGGCTTTTTTTATCAAACTGATGAACCAGCAATTTAAGCTTGGCCTGTCTGTTGATGAAATGACAGGCTATGCCCGCAAGCTGGGTGCCGACTGTGCTTTCTTCATCGAAGGCAAGCCGGTATTCGCATTTGAAAAGGGCGACGAGTTTGAACCCGTAAAACTTGACCTGTCGAATTATAAAATTGCTTTGGTGATGCCTGATGTACACATCTCCACATCCGAAGCCTTTAGCGGAATTAAACCAGCCCCGGTAAAAGACTCATTATTGGAACTGATCACCGAGCCTATCACCGAGTGGAGGAAACACATTAAAAATGATTTTGAAACTTCGGTGTTTAAAAATCATGGGGAAATAAGGGGTGTAAAAGCCTCGCTGTATGAGGCCGGAGCAATTTATGCCAGCATGAGCGGGAGCGGGGCATCGGTATTTGGCATATTTGAACAAACACCCGATCTGCAACATTTGGAGACGGAGAATGAAGTTTTTTATTTGTAATGTCGGATTTCGGATGCTCGATTTCGGATTTATCGTCTAAGTGCATTCATTGCTGAGTGATAGCGAAACAATTCATACAATCGCCGAATAGATCCTTCGTTTCTCAGTATGACAAAGTGATAATGGATTGCTTCGTGCCCCGAATGACGCATTACAGGTAAATTCATAAATCCGAAATCGAACATCCGAAATCCGATATCAATCAAACTCCCGCGTCTTCACTCACGCCGCGACCTATGCCTTCAACCCAATCGGTGTCGCCACGGCCTTTTGCCACAGAGGTCAATAAGCGGCCGTGTAAGGCATTTACCAATGGCATGGGTATCTCACTTGACTGCGATAGTTTAAATGCAAGACGCGCGTCCTTATAGCCCAGTTTTGATTTGAACTTTACGGGTTGGTATTGTTTGTTGGCAATAGCCTTGCCGTAGTTCTGAAAAATAGGAGCGTTGAACAGGGTTGAGCCAAAAAAGTTGGCCACTTGCGCGCGGTCCAACCCATTCTTCTCAGCAAGCGTATAAGCTTCTGCCATCATTTCTATCGAAGCCATGATCATGAAGTTGCCTGCTATTTTTACCACATTGGCTCCACCAGGGGTTTCGCCAAAATCAATCACGCCCTGACCCAGGCAGTCAAGCACTGGTTTGGCAGTGTCTTTGGCATGTTGATCACCCGATACACAGATCCAAAGCTTACGGGCTGCCGCAGCTTCAGGCTGGCCGAATACCGGGGCCGCAAGGTAATGGCTGCCCGCCTCTTCATGGAGCGCTGTTAACTGTTGTGAGGTTTCGGGCGAGATAGTGCTCATGGAAATATGAAGAGCGTGCTCAGGCAATTTTTCAAGGATGCCCTGGTCGCCAAGTGTAGTTTCTTTCAGCACCTCATCATCAGCCAGCATAGTGATAATGATGTGAACCCCTTCGGCAGCATCGGCCGGAGTTTTGCATTTGGTGATGTGTGCAGCATCAAGCTCATCGGCTTTTGAAAGGGTGCGATTGTAAACCTGTAAATGATAACCTGCGCTGATGAGGTTTTGAGCCATGATGATGCCCATGTTGCCAAGGCCTATAAATGCAATTTTCTTTTCCATGATGTTAACTGATATATTCTCTGTCTTCGTCGCTTAGTGTATTGGGGTCGTCTTTTTTGTGGATGTTGTCATGATACCCTTCAATATCAAATTTTGCTTTTTTAGGGCGACCAACCATAACGCCTAAAATAAATGCCACCACTGCCACCACGATCATTATGGTCAGTTTTGAAATATAAAAATTCGCGAATAAAAAAGCGAACGGAACCTTGTCTGTGTTTTGTACCAATGTCGCGGTAAGCAAAACAGTGATGACCACAATGACGATTGTTTTAATGCTCATGATGATTTGAATTAACAGTTAATACAATATGCAGTTTTTAAATCTTTATTAAAAATGATTTTTAGCTCGCAGTTCAAAAAATACAAAACGGAAGTGGGGGGATGATTGAAGAAACCGATGGCATAAAATMATTGGTCTTATCCTAATTAAAAAACCATGGACGTTTGGAACTTTTAAAATCTTAGTGACTGTTAAAATTACAAGTCAACAATAGACTCATGATTTAACAAGATATTTCTTGTTGAGTTTTGCCTGGTTGGTTTGGATGAAATCCCTGGTCAGTTTTTGCCCCTTTGTCATCATGTCACTCGCTTTTGTGGGGATTAGATCCATGGGAAATGCTTCGCTGAGAATCCGAAAATTTTCAGTGGTTTTAATTTTTGGTATACAGTTGTGGCTGTTGAAGCATTTTATTTTCAATCCTTGTTTTTAAGTTCAGGACACTATGCTATCAGTTTGAATTTTATTTTTTAGGTTGTAGTTTACCATTATATAATGTTTTGTATTTAGTTGATTAATAGTGTTATAAATGCTTTAAAAGGTAATTGTATTTTAATGTGCTAATTTTTTTAGTTTTTTGATGTTTAAGTTAAATCTATCGTGCTTAACTTTTACTTTTTATAAATCATATAATTATTTGATTATTAGTTAAATATATATACTATATAAATTTAATTTTTAAAATTATTCATCGTGTACAAATAGATAAAATGATAGAAAATAGAGAAAGCAGTCGAATTTYAAATTTTATGATTTAGTACACTAACTAAAATTGCGATTTTGCTCCTGTTAAGTGCTGAGGTATTTAAATGGTGCTGAACCCGTGTAAAAATTATAATGCCTTAAAGGGCCTAAAAATGGGTTGTAATGGTGTGGGTATTTTATCCCCTACCGGATGGTTTTGACGGGGAATAATGCAGTTATTTAGGATTAGGGTAATTGCTTCGGCAACACCTGGCCGATACTAATTGAGCAAAAAAATTGGCGAAAATGAAGGATATAGTAATGAAGGAATCAGGCTTGTGATCTGATTTTTCGTTTGACAACTTGCTTTTGAGCTACCGGATACAGGAAGATTGTAGACAGGATAATGACCGCACCGACCCAAAAACCGGTCGTCATTTTGTTCATATCGCCAAAGAAAATAAACGACATGAGTATGCCATAAACGGGTTCAAGGTTGGTAACCAGCGCTACCTTAAAGGCCGAAAGTTCGCGCATAACTGATACCCCTGCAACGTAAGCAAGCGATGTACAAATGGTGCCGAGCAGTACCAGGTAACCAATGTCGCTGCTTTTTAACAGTAGTGATTTGTTAAAGCCGTGGGTGAATAAAAGATACAGGGAGATCCAAAAAAAGGCCCCTACAAGCTCGTAAAATGCAATGGTAGGGGCTTCGTTTTTCTTTACCAGTTTTGAATTTATGATCGAGAAAAGACTGGCACAAACCGCGCTTACAAGACCTGTGATAATGCCCTTAGTGTATCGTGTTTCAAATTTAAATATCAATACTATACCAGTTATAATTAATAATCCGGCCAGGATCTCAAGTTTTGAGATCTTTGTTTTGTTGATCAGAGGCTCCAGTACAGCCGTAAATAAAGTGATGCTTGACAGGCAAACCAGCGTTACCGGAACGGTAGATAGTTTGATGGAGGCGAAGAAAAGCACCCAGTGAGCGCCTACCAAAGCGCCCGTAAATATCAATTTCAGTAAGGTATTTCGGTCGACCTTGATGGCTGTTTTGTTAAATTTAAAGTACAAAAACAGCGAGATAAATGCAATTAACACGCGATACCACACCAGTTGAACGGCCGAAATGGTGATAAGTGCACCTAAAATTCCGGTAAATCCCCATATAAAAACTGTAAAATGGAGTATGATCAGGTTCTTATTGGGGCCTGCTGAGCCGTTTTTTGCCACTATTTTGGAGCTTTTAAAAGTAAATAATAAGCAAAAATGCCAAAAAATAAGTTAGGAATTAACACGGTAAAAATAGGAGGCACGCCCCCTTTTATAGAAAAAACGATGGAAAACTTCTCTAAAATAATGTAAGCAAAACAAAGCAAAATACCTATTCCCAGTGGTAAACCAACGCCACCACGTACCTTACGTGAAGACAATGCAACACCCAAAACAGTTAAAACATAAGCCGATAAAGGATACACAAAACGGTGAAATTTTTCAAAATAAAGGTTATTTAACACCTCGGGCCGGCGCAATTTTTCCTTATCAATATTCTTATTCAACTCGTTTAATGACATGGCCGCGTACACATTATCGTACACTATAAAATCGGTTGGGTGCATATCAAGTACAGTGTCTTTTTGTGGCACATTAGGTAAATACTGTTCTTTAAGGCCGTTTATATACTTAACATTATAATTTTTTAACGACCAAACCCTTTTAACAGAGTCATAGGTAATTGTGCTGGCAATAAGCTTTTCGCGCAGGGTATCACCGTTAAATTTCTCCATAATGAACTGGTAACCAGTATGAACGGTTTGGTCATAGTTTTGCAGATATACAAAGGTATGCTTATCAATCTGCATGTGTACCTCGCTTTTAGTTGGATCATTATCAGTTATGCCATTGGCGTTTTCGAAGTCGTTTTTTAAGTGATTGGTATAGGGTATGAGGTATACATTAGCAAAAAACGATACAACAAATATGAGGGTAGAAGCTATAAAATAAGGCCGTAAAAAGCGATTAAAGCTGGCTTTTCCACTTAAAATTGGTACTATTTCTGTTTGATTGGCCATCTTGGCCGTGAATAGTATTACCGCCAGAAAGTTGATAAGCGGCGATAGCATATTAAGATAAAAAGGAATGAACCCGGCATAATACTGGAATATGATATCATGAAGTGTGGCATGCTTGTTCAGGAAATTATCCAGCTTTTCTGACACATCAAACACAACCGATACTACTATAAAAACACCCATGGTAAACACAAAAGTGCCCAGGTATTTTTTAATAATAAACCTGTCAATAACCTTCAGATGCCGGTGTATAAAAGCCCTCATCCTTTGATCATTTGTTTTTTAGTACGGTAACAAATACCAAAAAAGGTATGTTTATTATCTCTCATTATTTGAATTTATGTTCAGTTATAATCGCTGGCCAAGTTGTTTAACCATCATATTTTTCCAGTTATAAAACTCGCCTGCAATGATCTTTTTACGGGCCTCCTTAACCAGCCAAATATAAAAATGCAGGTTATGCAGGGTGGCTATCTGCGCGCCAAGCATCTCGCCCGAGTGTATTAAATGGCGTAAATAAGCTTTGCTGTACTCTTTATCAGCAAATAGGTCACTATCCGCTTCAATGGCCGAAAAATCGTTCTTCCACTTCTCATTTTTGATATTGATGATACCATTTTTTGTAAAAAGCATACCATTGCGTCCGTTACGGGTTGGCATAACACAATCAAACATATCAATTCCTAAAGCAATATTTTCCAATATATTAACCGGTGTGCCTACACCCATTAAATAACGTGGTTTTTGCTGCGGTAATATATTACAAACAATTTCTGTCATGGCATACATTTCCTCGGCCGGTTCACCTACTGATAGTCCGCCTATGGCATTGCCCTCACGCTCAAAGGACGCGATCACTTCTGCCGATTTTTCACGCAGGTCTTTGTACACCGATCCCTGCACTATAGGGAACAGTGTTTGATCGTAACCATACTTTGGTTGGGTGCTATCAAAGCGCTCGCAACAGCGTTTTAGCCAGCGGTGCGTCATATCAATTGACCGCCTGGCGTAATGATAATCGCAGGGATAAGGGGTACATTCATCAAAGGCCATGATGATATCGGCCCCTATTATACGTTGAATATCCATCACATTTTCGGGCGTGAACAGGTGTTTTGAGCCATCAATATGCGAACGGAAAGTAACACCTTCCTCCTTAATTTTACGTACTTCGGTAAGCGAATACACCTGGTAACCGCCGCTATCAGTTAAAATAGGGCCGTCCCAGCCATTAAACTTGTGTAATCCGCCTGCACTTTCAAGCGTACCCAGGCCTGGCCTTAAATATAAATGGTAGGTATTCCCTAAAATAATTTGCGCCTCTATATCATTTTTAAGCTCACGCTGGTGTACCGCTTTTACGGTACCCGCTGTACCAACAGGCATAAACATAGGGGTTTGTATAATGCCGTGGTCGGTGGTAATTTCACCTGCCCGGGCTTTTGAAAGCGGGTCTTGTGCTGTTAAATTAAATTTCATTTTGAGGTTGCAAAATTAACAAATAAAGCGGATTAAGGAGCAAGGGATTGAGGTGATTAAGGAGCAAGGATGGATGATTAAGTAGTAAGGGTGAAAATTGAGGATAAAGAGATAAAAGAATTTTTCCAATCTCTTATAGCGAAGCATAAGGAGGGAAAAAAGCTTTGCAATATTGGATAACCTACCTTTTTGTTTGCTGTCTTTTTCCTTTGTCCCGTATCTATCCGTCCATACTCCTTACTCCCACTGTCATTGTGGATAAAAACCTTTTAATGTGTGTAATAATCATAAAATAAACTCCAATAAACTCCGTTTATCCCGGCGATTTTTAACAAATTTGCCTGATTTATTATAACCGTTTGGAAACTTATATACGCGACGCACTTTTTATCCTATTTCAGCTCTGTTTTATAGTTCAGCTGTATTACCTGATAAGCAACCATAATCGCCTCGCGCGTTATAAACCAATGGATCAGTTACCTGAGGTTTTGATACCGGTTACTGTAATTATAAGTGCGCGTAACGAGGCCAAAAATTTGCAGGAAAACCTACCTTTTATACTACAACAAAACTACGCAGACTTTGAGGTTGTAGTGATCAACGACTGCTCCTACGACTCATCAGACATGGTTTTGGAAGACATGCAGCGCGAATACCCGCGTTTAAAAGTGGTAACCATAACTGAGCACGCCCGTTTTAAAACAGGGAAAAAATTTGCGCTTACCCTGGGGATAAAGGCTGCAAAAAACGAATATTTATTGTTTACCGATGCCGATTGTAAACCAGCTTCGGTAAATTGGATAGCCCGTATGGCGGTTAACTTTAGTACCGGGGCCCAGATAGTTTTAGGCTATTCACCTTATTATAAAACAGGTAATTTTCTGAATCCCTTTACCCGTTTTGAAACATTAAAAACTGCTATAAATTATTTATCAAGTGCCCTTAACGGCGATCCTTACATGGGTATTGGCCGTAACCTGGCCTACACTAAAGCCCTGTTTTTTAGTCAAAAAGGTTTTGCCTCACACATGCATGTTATATCTGGCGATGATGACCTGTTTGTAAATCAACATGCCACTGCCGATAATACTATTATTGAGATACACCCCGAAGCTTTTACTTATACCAGCGCAAAAACAAGCCTTAAATCCTGGTACAGGCAAAAGAAACGACATATGGGAGTAGGCAAACTGTATAAAAATAAGCACAGGCGCATGCTTAGCTTTGATGCGATGAGTGGCTTTTTATTTTATATTTTACTCATATTATGCCTTATTTTTAAATATGAACCGGTACTGGCATTAGGTTTGTTCGTTTTTAGATTAGTATTACAACTAATTATTTACAGCAAGATATTTAAAAAGCTGAGCGGCAAGGACCTGATCTGGTATTTGCCTTTTTTTGATATTATATATTATATGTATTTGAATGTTTTTGGGCTTATCGGGACATTTTTAAAAACTACCCAATGGAAATAAACGCCAACTTTACTGATAATGCAAAGAATGATTTTCACCTCGTAGTAAAAGCCCGGGAGGGCAATCAAAAGGCATATGCCGATTTGATGCACAGGTATAAGGATTCGATTTATTTTATGGTTTTAAAAATGGTTAACAACAAGGAGGACGCCATGGACCTTACTGTTGAAACTTTTGCAAAAGCGTTTGAAAAATTAGATAAATACCAGCCCGATTACGCCTTTAGTACCTGGCTGTTCAGGGTTGCAACCAATAATTGTATCGATTTTATCCGCAAAAAAAAGCTTAACACCCAATCAATTCATGGCATGACTGATGACGACGGGGACGAAAAGCCGCTGCAAATAAAGGCTGATGTTTTAAATCCCGAAGAAACATCTATTAAAAAACAGCAAACACAGGAGCTCAAATTACTTATTGAAAGCTTGCCTCACCGTTACCGCAACCTGATCACCCTGCGTTATTTTGACGAACTATCATACGAAGAAATAGCCCAGCAACTTGATTTGCCGCTGGGTACGGTTAAAGCACAATTATTTAGGGCCAGGTACTTGCTTGGTAACATCATTAACCGGTTTAACAGGGATGACATCTGATATTATATTCAAATATTTTCCTGATCTGACAGCTCAGCAACGCGCGCAAATTGAACAGTTGCCTGAGTTATATAATATTTGGAACAGCCAGATCAACGTAATTTCCCGTAAAGATATCGATCTTTTGTACGAGCGCCATGTACTGCACTCTATAGGAATTGCCAAAGTAATGCAGTTTTTACCCGGCGAAAGTGTGCTCGATGTAGGTACCGGTGGTGGATTTCCGGGTATTCCGCTGGCTATTTTATTCCCCGAAACGCGGTTTCATTTGGTTGATTCCATCGGGAAAAAGATAAAAGTAGTGCAGGAAGTTGCCAAAGCCCTGGGCTTAACCAACGTTAAAGCCTCGCACGAGCGTGCCGAGCAAATTGACGAAAAGTTTGATTTTGTGGTATCGCGCGCGGTTACACAGCTTAAAGATTTTTATCCCTGGGTACGCGGCAAGTTCAATAAACAGTCAAAAAATACCCTGCCTAACGGTATTTTATACCTCAAAGGCGGCGACCTGGAACAGGAAATTAAAGAATCGGGCCTAAAAGTACAGCAATATTATCTTAAAGATTATTTTACCGAGGAGTTTTTTGAGACTAAGCAGGTGATATACGTGAAGGGGTAATGTGAATGAAGTCATGCCGAACTTGTTTCGGCATCCCACATGTAGGTTGATTATCATGCTGATGGATGTCCTGAGAGATCCTGAAACAAGTTCAGGATGACATTTTTTGTTAAAAAGAGGAGAGGGCATTTACATGGAAAAATGCCGAAGCGGTTTTAGCCGTTCAGCAATTTAAGCTCAAAATAATTGGGGCTTATTGTTTTAGGTGATCAGATTTGGGTTTAGTTATCCGCCATAACCAATTATAACCACTTCATTTAGCGTATATACGCGACCCGATTCAACAACAATCGTGTTTGCTTCTGATTTGTTTTTATTGTCCGGTTGTTTACCTACGTTATTACCTTTTTCATCAACAAGACTATAAGAAACCGGGATAGCGTATTTGCCTGGTCTGGCGTTAAGCGTACCATTGTAATTTTTAATAACTCTTACAACTTCTGCATCCATAACGTCATAAAGGCCTCTGGTAATTTTTAAATCTCCTATTTTGCCGTTATTAATATTAAAAGTTAAAATTATCTTGCCTGCAAAATGATTTTCACGTGCAACCGTGGGGTATCTTACATGCTTTCCAATATACATATATAAACTATCAAAGGGATCTTTGGGCGGCGGTGGTGGTGGCACGGCTTCGCCTGGCGCCTGAACAGGAGCTGGGGGGGCAGGTTCATCGGCAGATGGTGGTGAAAGCACAACATCAGTTACTTTTACTCCTTTTTTAACCTTTGCAGGTGGAGGTGGAGGAGGTGTTTTATTCAAACCTGCTTGCGGCCGTGGCATTGGTGGTGGCGGTGGAAGTTTAGGATGAATCATCATTTTTGGGAATGAATAACCATATTTATCTTTCAACAGGGCCAGATCGGCCGGTTTTGCCGAGTGTTTGAAATACTCCTTTTGTTCACCGTTTTTTTCGGTAATAATCACTCTGAAATCGGTTTTGCCATTTATCAGATAGCCATCTTCGTCATACTTGTAGCCCTTTGAAGTTACCTGATTGCGGTTAATAACCCGTGTTGTATCAGTTGCAATGTTAGCTGCTTTATAATCAGCGGTTGGCACAGTGTGTTGTCGCGGTGCCAGATCTATCAGCGCATAGGTTTTACTGAAACCCAGTGTGGAGGCACAAAGGGCCGCCGCGCAGATGGGTACAGTCATGAGGTATTTTAGCCTGGCTAAATTCCCCGAACGTTTTTGGTTTAACATAATGATCCTCTTTTTTAACAGGTTATAATTGAAAAATGAATGCGTAATGGATGAGCCATTAAGTCCGTAAGCATTGTTTACTAAGAATGAAGAGTAAGCCAATGCATCGGTTTCATGAGCTGCGGTTTGCTCATCGGCAATATATTCATGCACGGTTTTAAGGCTTACCTGCATCAGGTAAATGAAGGGGTTAAACCAGTTAATGATCTTTATGAGTTCCATG
>NZ_JBFUJG010000073.1:0-25550 GCF_056401495.1 Mucilaginibacter sp. P4_E8 | reverse complement strand
GCTCTAGTGATCCCCACAAAAAAGTTTCATTGGGGTAATGTTTATGGTGGATTGATATTTGGTTTGGGTTGGGCGATTACAGGCGCTTGTCCGGGCCCGCTGTTTGCCCAGATCGGTAGTGGCTTTGGTGTAATTACTATTACACTACTCAGCGCCATTGCGGGCACATGGGTTTATGGTTTATTGCGTGACAAACTTCCGCATTGATTTTTTTATAATTTAAAGGTATGCTGAAAAGAAAAATAACCGCGGGAAATGTTTTGTATGCGTTAATGATGGTTGTTGTTCTTGTTATGCTGATTAACCCCAGCGCAAAGAGTTTGTTGATAAGAAGCCTGATGAAAGTTGGTTTCTTTCAGCCTTCAATACCGGTTGCTGTTTCAAAAAAACCTTTGGCCGATCCACTTAACATCAGCTTCAGGGATAACAATGGTAAAACAGTTAATACAGCCGACCTGAAGGGCAAAGTGATATTTGTTAATTTTTGGGCCACCTGGTGCCCACCTTGCATTGCCGAAATGCCATCTGTTAACGAGCTGTATGCACAGTTTAAAAACAACCCTAACGTAGTTTTTATGATTGTTGATGTAGATAATGATTATAAAAAAGCAAATGGGTTTATGCAGCAACATCAATATAGCTTGCCCATGTTCACCCTGACCAGCGAGGTTCCGGATGATATAATGGACGGTACTATCCCTACCACGTTGGTTTTTAATAAAAACGGGGACCTTATATACAGCCATTCGGGTGCTGCTGATTATAGCAGCAGTAAGTTTGTAAATTTTTTACAAGCGGTTAGTAAACTTTAATTAAGAGTATTTTGATCATTATCTAATAATAATTGTGATCGATACACAAATTAAAACCAATAATTTAACCTGATTATTAAAAATTAATATTTGTTCTTTATACACTTATTAATTTTTTTTCTTTTATTTACATATCCAAATCAGAACCTAAAATTCAATGAAAAAGAAAACGCTTATCTACCTGTGTACTTTAGTCCTATGCCTCATTACGGCCTCGGGCTTTGGTCAAACCGGCACAATCACTATCAGCAATGATTCAAAAACAACCATCAGCCGCAACATTTACGGTCAATTTGCCGAACACCTGGGTCGCGGCATCTATGATGGTTTTTGGGTTGATAAATCATTACCTGTAAAAAAACAGGGCCGCATCAGACTTGATATTGTTGATGCCTTAAAAAAAATAAAGATCCCCAACCTGCGCTGGCCCGGTGGATGTTTTGCCGATGAATACCATTGGCGCGATGGTATTGGCCCCGCCGCACAACGTCCACGCATGGTTAATACCAACTGGGGCGGTGTAACCGAGGATAACAGTTTCGGCACACATGAATTTCTGGAGCTTTGCAGCTTACTAAAATGCGAACCCTATATAGCCGGTAACGTAGGCAGCGGCACCGTTGATGAAATGTCGAAATGGATTGAGTACCTGAACTCCAACAGCACAAGCACTGTAGTAAAGGAAAGGGTAAAAAATGGTCACCCCGAGCCTTACAAGGTTAGTTTTTGGGGTGTGGGTAACGAGAGCTGGGGCTGCGGTGGTAACATGACACCCGAGTTTTATGCCGATCAGTTTAAACGTTATGCTTCTTTTGCTAAAGATTACCCCGGCGCCAAACTTAAGAAAATAGCCACCGGCGCCAATGCTGGTGATTATAACTGGACCGAAGTATGTATGAAAAACATACCATTACACATGATGTATGGCATATCACTTCATTACTACACTATACCTACAGGCAGTTGGGGCAAAAAGGGGTCAGCAACAGCGTTTAGCGAAAAGGAATATTTTGGCACCATGGTGAATTGTCTAAAAATGGAAGAACTTGTTACCAAGCACTCGGCTATTATGGATAAATATGATCCTGAAAAGCGTGTGGCTCTGGTAGTTGATGAATGGGGTATTTGGACAGACCCTGAACCAGGTACTAATCCCGGCTTTTTATACCAACAAAACAGCCTGCGCGATGCATTGATCGCTGCAACAACCCTTAACATTTTTAATAACCATAGCGACAGGGTTAAAATGGCCGCTCTCGCTCAAACTATAAACGTACTGCAAGCCCTTGTTTTAACCGATAAGGAAAAAATGGTGCTTACCCCTACCTACCATATATTTGATATGTATAAAGTGCACCAGGATGCCAAATACCTGCCTATAAAATTAGATGTACCTGATTATGAGGTTGACGGTAAAAAGATCCCGGCGGTAAACGCTTCTGCGTCGCAGGATGCTGCCGGAAAAGTTCATATTTCATTGGTTAACCTTGATATCCACAACCCGGTAACCATTACTACAGGTTTTAAGGATATTAATTGGTCAACTATTAGCGGTCAGGTACTTACCTCTGCCAATGTTACCAACATAAACACTTTTAAGGATCCGAATAAAATTCACCTGAGCAATTTTACAGGCGCCAAAAAAGATGGCGACAAATTGGTAGTTACCCTGCCTGCCAAATCAGTGGTAACTCTGGAGTTGAATTAGGATCTTAAATTATTCTAATGAATAAAGCCTGTTTGATCCATATCAAACAGGCTTTATTTTGATGTATGCTCTTACAGATCAAATTAAAACTTCGCCTGCATGTGTTGCTTCCGGAACCTCGATCAGCTTGYCCGAATGTACATAATAAATATATCCGTAAATAGGAATACTTTTTGAAACCAGGGGATGCTGCCTGATCCGCTGTACATCCTCAATAACGCTTGCCTCCAGGTTTTTAAAAGTTAAAAAAGCAATATGATTAGCCTCATTCGAGCCACCGCTTTCTTCGGTATTCCGCCAGCCGTTTTCATCTACAGTGGCCGTTTTAAGGCTTTTAGCTAACAGATCGCGGATAATGTCATCCGTAAATAAAGCCATACCACAGTCGGTATGATGAATAACAAACCACTCTTTTGTTCCCAATAATTTATGCGAAATGACCAATGACCTAATGGCATCATCGCTGGCCCGACCACCTGCATTACGTATCACATGCGCATCGCCTTCGGCAAGGCCGGCATATTTAGCGGGGTCTAACCGGGCATCCATACAAGTTAAAATAGCAAACCGGCGCGCCGGAGGTATGGTTAATTTAGACTTATCGCCAAAATGCTTTACATATTCCTGGTTAGCTGCAAGCACCTGCTGATGCACCCTGGTCTTAACCTTTTGTAACTCATCTATTGTGTTTGACATGGCTTTCCTATTAAAACGTTCACAACTATGCCGACTTTTTACTGTTGCCGATCAGTGCTGATTCATATACCGATGAAATAATATCCCCGGCAGAAAAAGTGCCTAAAAAATCCCAGTCAATATGACTATAGATAACCTGTTTTGATGGATCAATAATATAAGTAGCCAGCAAAGGCACGTTTACATCAATACCTGAAAATCTATTCCAAACCGGATCGTTTTCAGAGAAAATCCGGAATGCACGGGCTATCTCCTTGTCCTCATCATAATAAAAGTTCAGGGTCAGGCTGTTTTCCCAGGCTTTCTTTTCCAGTTCGTCAGTACGTTCATCGCTAATGATAAGCAGGTTGCCTCCGCTGGCTTTTATTTCGTTATGGATATTATTAAGTTGTTTTAGCAAATTAAAGCCCTGTTCACGCCAGTGATGCGAGTAAAAGGCAATAACCAATGGTTTATTTAACAAATGCCTTAAAGAAACAGGGCCATGTGTTTCGGCGCCATTAAAAAACTGTTGCCAGCGGCTATAGTCATTATATAATTTAAGTCCGGGTATAAAATTACCTGCTTTTACAGGTTTTAAAGGCTGATAAGGTTTAAACGGGAGATCAGCGTCGGCAACAATTTCTGACAGATCAAAAAACGGGTATTTATTATTTGTAGTTAACATTTTTTGTAGAATGAAGATTTAATGGAATAATGTTTTTTATTGATGCGATGATTTACTAATTCAATCGCAACAACGGCACAATCCGTAAATTACATGGTATTGATATAACAGCCTGTTGGTTGCAGACGTGCTAATTTGATTTACCAGATAAGTGTTCATAAAAAATATGTTAAATAATGAAGTCAGTAAAATTTTAATTGATCAGAGGTTTGGAGATAGGGAAAACTCAACAACAGTAACACATACACAGCATATTTTTAAGTTTATTACCACTTAAAAAGCTGCTTATATACTGGTTAAATTTATTGTCTGACATAATTCTGAATGATATAGAACAAATATACTATTAAATCTATAAACTTAGTATACATTTTTTGAAATAATTATTCTATTTTTTGTTTCCTATCTTTCCGGCAAAAAATATTCTATGTTAAGCAGGTCATACACGTACTATACTTTACTTATGGCTGTATGTATTTTTACACTATTTAGCTGTAAGCAAAATGCCAAACGTAACCAGCAATCAAAAGCCGATTCACTAAAAAAGAAAATAGTTAAGGAATGGAATAAAACCATACCCGGCAATTTCAGTGATCAAACTAAAGCTACTTTTGACAGTGCGCAGATAGTAATTTTTCTTAAAAAATATCCGGCCTTTAATGCTTATGCCCAGGATATCAACCTATTTTATAGTAAACGTAGGTTTGCTTACGCATGGTATGTTAATGGTGTGCTGATTGAGCAGGCCGGAAACCTATCAGACAGGTTAATCAATTTGCAAAACGAAGGCGTATATAAAGCCATCCCCTACCCAAAATCGTTAGATTCATTGATATTTGATGTCCATCCCAAAGCAAAGCCGGGAAAAATAAATATCAACACCGAGTTGATGCTTACCGCGCAATATTTTGTTTTTTCAAAACTGGCTTTCCAGGGGATGAGTGATTCAATAACCCGCTCGGTTAATTGGTACCTGCCCCGGAAAAAGGTGTCATACAACGATTACCTTGACAGTTTGTTAAAAAAACCAGGAAAACCGGGCAGTACTATGCCCGAACCTGTTTACAGGCAATATGATTTGTTAAAAAACTACCTGGCCAAATATCGCCATCTTGATGTTACAGACAAGTGGTTACCCATTATTCTGGATGAAAAATTAAAACCTGGAGATTCCCTGGAAGTAATATCTTTAATAAAGAGACGGCTTTATAAACTGGAAGATTTTAAAGGTGACACTTTAAATAATGTTTACAACGATGAGTTGAAAGAGGCGTTTAAGCAGTTTCAGCTAAGGCATGGCCTAACTGCCGACGGCATTGCAGGCTCAGGCACTATTGCCGAATTAAATGTGCCCATAAAAAACCGCATACAGCAAATCCTGGTTAATATGGAGCGTTGCCGCTGGCTCCCGGTAAGCCTGAACACCGATTACCTTGCCGTTAATATACCCGAATTTAAGCTGCATGTTTATCATGCCGACAGTTTGCTTTGGAGCTGCAATGTAGTGGTTGGCCAGGAAGTGCATCAAACGGTTATTTTTTATGGCGTAATGCAGTTTGTTGTTTTTAGCCCTTACTGGAATTTACCCGAAAGTATTATCCGCAACGAGGTTTTACCTGCTATAAAAAGAAACCCTAACTATATTAATGAGCATAATATGATCATTACCGGCAAAGTCAATGGCTTGCCTGTGATCAAACAAAAACCTGGCTCCGCAAATTCATTGGGATTGGTTAAATTCCTTTTCCCAAACAGCTACAGCATTTATTTGCACGACACCCCATCAAAATCATTGTTCGGCGAATCATCTAGGGCCTTTAGTCATGGTTGCATCCGTGTTGGCGAACCGGCCAGGCTTGCATCCTTTTTGTTAAAGTATGACAGCACCTGGACAGCTGCCAGAATCAACAAAGCCATGCACCTGGGTAAAGAGCAGCAAATAACCCTCAAACAAAAAACGCCTGTTTTTATAGCTTATTTCACCGCATTTACTGACAGGAGCAACAAGCTCAATTTCAGGAAGGATATTTATAACAGGGATGAACGACTGGCTTCTATGATCCTGTCAGGAAAAGGCAGTTATTAATTACTATTAATTTACATTAAATAACAATTATTCCTACCTGTAAAGTAGAGTATTATGGTTGCCCTATGCCGTAAATGCCGCTTATAATACTGTTAAATCAAAGCATTAAAATATTTTTCACGGGTTTGTAGGCAATAGTTAAAATTTARTTGTCCCTACTTTAAATCACCATAATGCCGCCCTGAATTATTTGTGGCCATTAATGTGTATTTAATATAAAGACATTATTTATTAAACCCGAAAAAATTTAGGCCTATGTAGAAAATGCTTACTTACCCTACCCCAAGGCACAATTACCCGGCGGGAATTGCTGCCCCACAGAATGATTTTTGAATGTTTATAAATACAGGTACTGGTAACAGCACCTTGTTATTAACTCCCTTTAAATTCAGCAAAATATGAAATTTTTTAAACACCCAATGGGTGTACACAGGCACTGGATATCAAAATCGTTGCCCATATGTAAATTAGCGCTTGCAGGCTTAGTTCTCATAAATATGCATGCTACAGCCGCTACGTCTCCTAAAAAAACAAACGATTTAAACTTTAATACTAAACCCAACATTGCAAAAGTTACCGGTAAGGTAATTGATGAAAAAGGCGAACCGCTAATTGGTGTAAGCGTTAGAATAAAAGGTACCACCACAGGTACGCAAACTGATACCCAGGGCAATTTCACAGTGGATGCAACTCCGCAAACTGTATTGATTGTGAGTTATATTGGTTTTACTACCCAGGAAATAACTGTAGGTACAAGAACTTCATTAACTATTTCTTTAGTGGCCAATACCAGCCTGAATGAAGTTGTAGTTACCGCATTAGGTATTAAAAAGGAATCGAAAAAGGTTGGTTATGCTTTAACAACAGTTAAAGGCGATCTGCTTGATAAAGCAAAAGAATCAAACGTAGCCTATTCATTAACGGGCCGTGTGGCTGGTTTAAGTATTAGCGGAACCAATGGTGGAGCGGGTTCATCTGCACGTATATTATTACGTGGTGTAACCAGTACCAGCACTACCCAGGGACCATTGTTCGTAATTAATGGCGTTCCAATGGATAACACCCAAAGGGGCCAATCAGGCGAATGGGGCGGTGCAGATTATGGTGATGGTATTGCCAACATCAACCCGGATGATATCGAAACCATGACCGTATTAAAAGGTCAGTCGGCATCTGCGCTTTATGGTACCCGTGCCACAGGTGGTGTTATTTTGATCACTACCAAATCAGGCAAGAAAAACTCGGGCTTTGGCGTAGAGTACAATGGTAATTACCAAATGGATAGGGTTTATGATAATACAGATTTCCAAACTACATATGGCCAGGGCGAAAACGGGCTTAAACCAGTCAATGCTGCCGGAGCATTAAGTTCAGGTAACCTGGCATGGGGAGCAAAGCTTGATGGTTCACAAGTAATCCAGTTTGATGGTAAAAGTTATGCATACTCAAAAACAAGCGATAATTACACTAAATTTTACAAAACAGGTAATACTTTCACCAACACCGTTTCTTTAACTGGTGGCAATGAAACCGGCGCTTTCCGCTTGTCATTATCTGATATGAATAACCATGCTATTATACCAAACAGCGGATTGAACAGGAAAACTTTCAACTTTAACGGCTCTCAAACAGTAATCAAAAACCTGGACATTAACCTGGTTGCCAATTACATTATAGATGACGAAAAAAACCGTTCGGGTTTAAGTGATGGCCCGGGCAATCCCAACAACGTACAGTTTTTGGCACCAAATGAAGCGCAGAGCATTTTAGCGCCAGGAACAAAAGCTGACAAAACCGAACAATCATTTACAAATGATGTATACGTAACTAACCCTTACTTTGCAGCCTATAATTTTATATCCAATACAAGAAGAGAGCGCTTAATATCTTCAATATCTGCCAGGTATAGCGTAACACCATGGGCATACGTTCAAGGTCGTATAGGTTACGATAATATACATGATGAGCGTATAAATATTACCCCAACAGGTACTGCTTATAACTCTGGTAACAATGGAGATTTAACTCAACAAACAACACAAACAACTGAATTTAACGCTGATGTGCTGTTAGGTGCTAAGCACGACCTGATTAAGGACTTTTTGAACCTTGATATATCAGTGGGTGGTAACATCCGTAAGAACCAATATGACGGTACAAGAATAAAAGCAAATAATTTTATTATTCCTTATTTTTATGACCTGTCAAACGGTTTAACAAGAACCAGCGGAACTATTGGATCTGATTCTGATTCACCAGATGATGACCCTAAAAAACAACAAGTTAATTCTGCGTATTACACCGCTGATTTTGCTATAAAAAACTTTTTAGTTTTAAGTACCAACGGACGTTATGATTATTATAGCAGTATATCAAAAGAATTAGGCCCCGGAATTTTCACTCCTTCCGTTTCAGCAAGTTTTATATTCTCAGATCTTACTCATATAAATGGCCTTGATTTCGGAAAACTTCGTCTTTCTTTCGCAAAAACAAGTGCTGGTGCGCTACCATATGCAAACAGAGTTTACTACAAAGTAGCCAATTCAATTAATGGGAATAATGCCGTTAATTTTTCTGATCAACTACCTAACGCAAATTTAAAGCCATTTACGCTGACTGAGTTTGAAATTGGTACTGAGCTAAAATTCCTCAACGATCGTATAGGATTAGATGTTTCTTATTTCAGCAGAAAAACTAAAA
The DNA here is from genome assembly GCF_056401495.1 of Mucilaginibacter sp. P4_E8. Taxonomy (NCBI): domain Bacteria; kingdom Pseudomonadati; phylum Bacteroidota; class Sphingobacteriia; order Sphingobacteriales; family Sphingobacteriaceae; genus Mucilaginibacter; species Mucilaginibacter sp. P4_E8. The sequence continues at coordinate 16,881 of NZ_JBFUJG010000073.1, read as the reverse complement.
ATGAGATAGTTAACAGTAGTATTGATTGGTCAACAGGTTATCAGCACTATTACATTCCTACCGCGTCCGTTAGCAATAAAGGTATAGAGGTGGAGTTGCATGGCTCACCTGTGAGAACCAGCACCTTTAGCTGGAACCCTTCTTTTAACTTTACTTATATTAAAAATAAAGTATTGGCTACTGATGCTACTGACAGCAATATTGGTTTGGGTACTTATCGCCCGTTAAATGCGACCACAGCTTTTGTTAAAGGTATGGCTGGTCCGCAAATTCTGGCTAATGACTATAAACGCGATGCCAGTGGCAACATTATATTTGACGCCACCGGTAATGCCGAAATCACAGCACGTACACCAATGGGAAGTGTAACACCTAAATTTTACGGTGGTTTCAATAATGATTTTACCTATAAAAACTTTAACCTGGGCTTCCTTGTTGATTATCGTTTTGGTAACAAGGTATTATCAGCGACTAATTACTACAGCATTTTCCGCGGTTTAAACAAAATGACCCTTGTTGGCCGTGAAACTGGTGTAGTTGGCGTTGGTGTAACCGAAAGTGGAACGCCAAATACAGTAAACGTTCCGGCCGAAACTTACTATCAAACCTTAGCGCGTAACGTTTCAGCGCTCAACGTTTTAGATGGTAGCTTTATTAAGCTGCGTCAGGTTACATTTGGCTACAGCATCCCTAAAAACATTTTAGGCAACAGCCCATTCAACTCTATTACTGTTTCATTAGTGGCCAGAAACTTATGGACAATCATGAAACATACCGACAACATTGACCCTGAATCAAATTTTGCTCCAGGTATCAATTATGCTGGTATTGAGGGTACAAGCGTACCTGCAGTTAGAACATACGGGTTAAATGTTAACTTTAAATTTAAAAAATAACAAAGATGAAAAAACAACTGATATATAGTTGCCTGCTTATAGGTGCCACCTTTATAGCGGGTTGTACTAAAAACTTTGACCAAATAAATACGGACCCCACTAAAATAGATGCAGGTTTGCTTAACCCAAACTTTTTGATGGCCCAGGCACAAATTAAGTTTTCAAATACCGGCTACGATCAATTGCTATACCAGAGTATGTGGTCACAATCGTTGGCCTCAACTTATGATTATTATGGCAATGGCGATAAATATATTTATGCAGGCAGTGGGCGCGATTATTATTCAAGAACTTGGAATACAAGCTACGGCTCTTCTACTTTGGTTGATGAGATGAAAGACCTGGTTAAGGGTAACGCGGCTTATACCAACCTTGATAATTGTGGAACCATCTTTAGGATGATGATTTTACAGCGCATAACTGATGCTTACGGGGATATCCCTTTCTCTCAGGAAGGGCAGGCTAAATCAGGTATTACTACGCCTGTTTTTGATACCCAGCAAAGCATTTATACTTCTATGCTTAGCCAGCTTGAAACCGCAACTGCCGCTTTAAATGTATCGAAAGATAAACTTACTTCTGATCTTTTCTATTCAGGTGATATCTCAAAATGGAAAAAACTTGGATATTCATTAATGTTACGCGCAGCTATGCGCCTTACTAAAGTTGACCCTGCCACTGCCCAAAAATATGCTGAAAAAGCGTATGCCGGCGGAGCAATGGCATCTATTGATGATAATGCAAAAGTAAAGGCAGATAATGCCAATGGTAACGGGAATAGTGATGCGGCAGCATTATTGGTAACTGATGACTTCAGGGAAGTAAGATGGTCAAAAACCTTGATCGACTATATGAAATTGACTGCTGATCCACGTATTAGTGCTATAGCCGAAATATCTACCGGTACTGGTAAAAAAGCCAATGAAAATCAGGTTGTAGGTATCAACACAGCAAGCCTGCAAGCAGGCATGCCGAATGGTTACGATCAAAAGGGAGGCGCTTTTGATATTTCAAAAGCTCCTGGTTATCCTGGCACAAGCCCTGCCGACCCCTCAGTCGCAAATGATGCAGCTGCTCCGGATGGCAAATATTCACGTCCGCAGTTTGCAGTATATGACGACCGTAGCCGTTATAATTTTCTGATGACTTACGGAGAAAGCGAGCTTTTATTTGCCGAAGCAGCCACAAGAGGCTGGAGTACTGGTTCTGCAGCAACACACTATGCTAATGCACTTACTGCTGATCTGCAAACCTTAGGTCAGTTTGGTACAACATCTGTACCTGCTGCAAGCATAACTGCTTATGTTGCTGCTCATCCTTTGGTTGCTGGTACTGCTTTACAACAGATTAATATGGAGTATTTTGTTGAAACATCAGCAACATTCAACTTCAATGAAACCTGGGCTAACTGGAGAAGGTCGGGAATTCCTGTTTTAACACCGGTAACTTATCCAAACCAGTTTGCTGTATCTACTATTCCAAGAAGGATCCCTTATCCGCTTGGACTGCCATCAACAAATGCTACAAATTATGCAGCTGCAGTTGCCAGGCTAACAGGTGGAGATACCTTCACTGCCAGAGTATGGTGGGATAAATAATACCCCTATAATATAATCCATTCAAAAAACAAGGCTATGGGTTCATAGCCTTGTTTTTTGATTTTATGCTAAATGGGGTGTTGATATTGGTAGTAATTGCAAATCAATTCCTTATTTTTATACATCCGGTACTCAAAATAAAATCCTCTAATTAATGTATTGTTTACTCCCATTTAGGTCCTTTTTAAAAAAGGTTTTTATTAATAAATGGAGCGCTATACTCTTTTTATGCTATTGTAGCCTGGCTGTTAAAGCTCAACAGCCGCTTTTTAAGCTATTGCTCCCAGAAACAACCAGCATAAACTTTCGTAATGACCTGGTTGAGAGTGAGGGTTTAAACGTGCTGTCATACGAGTACCTGTACAATGGCGGTGGCGTTGCTGTAGGTGATATTAACAACGATGGTTTTGAGGATCTGTTTTTCACCAGTAATTTAGGACAGAACAAGCTGTATCTTAACCTGGGTAATATGAAGTTTAAAGATATTACTAAGGATGCAGGTACAGGATTAGCGGGCAGGCTGGGCGATTGGAAAACCGGTGTTACCATGGCCGATGTTAATGGCGATGGTTTACTGGATATTTACGTATGCTACTCGGGCCTTGGCGATAACAGTAAACGCCGCAACCAATTATTTATAAATAAAGGCAACAACAAATTTATTGAACAAGCAAAAGAATACGGCTTAGATGATCCGGGGTATAGTACACAGGCTGTGTTTTTTGATTATAATAATGATGGTAAGCTTGATATGTTTTTGCTTAACCACAATGTTAAAAAGATCAGCAATTTAGAGTTTGCCCAAAACAAAAAAGAAACCGACGAACTGGCCAGTAACAAACTTTTTGAAAACCAGGGCGGTCATTTTATTGATGTTTCAAAAAAGGCAGGCATCATTCAAAATCCGCTCACTTTTGGATTGGGTGTAGCCATTGCCGATATTAATAAAGATGGTTACCAGGATATTTATGTAACTAATGATTACAACGAACCCGATTATATGTACATCAATAACGGGGACGGAACTTTTACAGACAAAAGCAAGCAAAGCTTAAGGCATCTTGCGCAATTTTCAATGGGTGTGGACATTGCCGACATGAATAATGATGGCTTTGCTGACATCCTTACCCTGGATATGTTACCGCCCGATAACCGCAGGCAAAAACTTTTACAATTACAGGAAAATTACGAATCGTTTGAGCTGATGCTGCAGCAGGACTTGTACAAACAGTACATGCGTAATATGCTACAGTTAAACAATGGCGACGGCACTTTCAGCGAGATTGGTCAGCTGGCTGGCATATCAAATACAGATTGGAGCTGGTGCCCGCTAATGGCCGACTTTGATAATGATGGCTATAAGGACATTTTTATATCAAATGGCTATTTCAGAGACTATACCAACAAGGATTTTTTACGCTATTGGGGCGATTACAAGCTAAAAAAGGCTATGGACCGTGAGCCCTACCTGTTAATGGACCTGGTGAAAGCTATGCCATCAACCGCACTATCAAACTACATTTTTCAAAACAATCATGATCTTACTTTCACCGAAAAAAAACAGGACTGGGGCATAACTAAGTCAGGTATATCAAGCGGCGCGGTTTATGCCGACCTCGATAATGACGGGGACCTTGACCTGATTACCAACAATATTAACAGCGAAGCTTCCATATATCAGAACATGACCATGGAAACCGCCAAAAAGAATTATGTATCGGTAAGCTTAAAACAAAATGGGGCTAATGTAAATGCAATTGGCGCTAAAGTTTATTTATATAACGATAAAAAAATTCAATATCAGGAGGTTAACCCTAACCGTGGTTATCTCTCATGTGTATCAACAGTCTTAAACTTTGGTTTAGGCGATCAAAACAAGGTTGATTCTATCCGGGTAATATGGCCTGATCAAACTACACAGTTATTAACAGATGTTAAAGTAAATCAGCGTTTAAACATTACGTATAAAAGCGGATTATCTGCTTACAAACCTGTAGGCAAAAACATTGCTAAACCTACTTTTAGCCTTGCAAAACCAATTATTGACTATAAACACACCGAAACCACCATAAATGATTTTAAGCGCCAGTTGCTGATGCTTTTCATGAGCTCAAAAACTGGCCCTGTTATAGTCAAAGGCGACGTTAACAAAGATGGACTGGAAGACCTGTTTATCGGCGGCGATCAAAACACACCTGGTAAAATATATATCCAGAAACCGGGAGGCATGTTCACGGTAAACGAAGTATCTGACCTGAACCATGAAAACACTTCGGCAGCAGTATTTTTTGATGCCAACGGCGATGGGTTCCAGGACTTATACGTAGCCAAAGGTGGCTATTCTTTATTAGAGCCCGGCACCTCTGATCTGCAGGATAAACTATATTTTAATGATGGCAAGGGCAATTTCACTTTATCAACTACTTCCCTACCCGCACTAAATGCAGATAGTAAATCATGCATCCGCCCATATGATTATAATAATGATGGTAAGATCGACCTGTTTGTTGGGGCCAGTACCATTCCCGGCCAATACCCGGTAACGCCCAAAAGTTATTTATTAACCAACGCCGGCGATGGGCACTTTGTAATTACCGATGCGCCATTTGCACAATGTGGCATGGTAAAAGATGCACAATGGGTCGACCTTAATAACGATGGCCGTAAGGACCTGATCATTTGCGGCGAGTTTATRCCCATTATGGTTTATATCAACACAACCAATGGCTTTGTTGACGAAACCGCTAAATATTTTGACCACCAGGAAAACGGCTTTTGGAACAGTTTAACCATTGCCGATGTGGATGGCGACGGAAAGCCGGATATTATAGCGGGTAACCTCGGTAACAATACGCAAATTCACACAACTGATGCCCAGCCTGCTGAAATGTATTATGCCGATTTTGATGGTAACGGATCAATAGATCCATTTTTTAACTTTTATATACAAGGGGTGAGCTATCCGTTTGTAAGCCGTGATGAATTGAATGAGCAGATCTATCCTATGCGTAAAAAATTCAGCTCGTACAAAGCGTACTGCGATGCTACTATGAAGGATATTTTCAGTCCGGATGATCTGGCAAAAGCCACTAAACTAACAGCTAATGATGTACAAACCAGTTGCTTTTTAAACAGGAACGGCAAATTTGTAAAAACGCCATTACCGCTTGAGGCCCAGTTCTCTATGGTAACAAAAATAGTAGCTGCCGATTTTAACCATGATGGCAAAACCGATCTGTTGCTATTGGGAAATCACGCGGATAACCGCTTAAAATTAGGCAGCTTTGATGCAAACTATGGATGTTTATTAACAGGTGACGGAAAAGGCGATTTTAAATATCAAAGCCAACCATCGTCCGGCCTATCAGTTACCGGTGATGTAAAATCGGCCACAGAGATAAAAATAAACGGTGCCAAATATGTGCTGATCGGTGTATCGGGCCAGGCGCTACAATTTTATAAAGAGAACTAATGATCAAAAATGTATTCACTTTTTTGCTGGTGATGTGCAGTGTTACTTTTACCTACGCGCAAAAAAGCAAAAAAACAATTCCCGAATATTTACAGCTCGACAAGGCCATCAATGCCATTTCGGCTGTGATGATACATGATGTGGTAAACCCGCCTGCTGCTGCCCGTTATTATAATTATGTGATGCTGGGCGCATACAACCTTACAGCTTTAAACAATAAAGATATTGTCCCCCTGGCCAATTTTGTAAAAAGCTATAAAGAAGATAACCATATCAGCATTGATAATGGTAAGTACAATTACCAGATAGCTGCCATATACTGCATGTTGGAAACCGGCAAACAAATGCTGCCATCGGGCTTTATGCTACAAGACGATGAAGATAAGTACATCAAATTACTAAAAGCCAATAAAATTGATGACGAGGTAATAAAACAATCTATAACCGCGGCTACAGAGATGGCAGCTAAGGTTATTAAATACTCCAAGGGCGATAACTATAGCAAACTAAGTGGTAAACTGCGCTATACGCCTTTAAAAGGCGGTAAAAACTGGTATCCTACCCCTCCCACCTATATGGAAGCGGTTGAACCAAACTGGAAAACCATCCGGCCAATGCTTATCGACTCATCCAATGAATTTGTACCGGTTAGGCCTACCCCTTTTAGCACTGATAGTACAAGTGAATTTTATAAGCAGGCCTATGCGGTTTATGCGGTTTCTAAAAACCCACCGATGGAACAGATCAATATTGCCTCATTCTGGGATTGTAACCCTTTTGCTGTTACCACATCAGGTCACATGATGATCGGGTTTAAAAAGATCAGTCCGGGTGGGCATTGGATGAATATCGCGGGTATCGCGGTAAAAAAAGCTAACCTGAGTTTTGATAAGTCTGTTACCGTGCTAACGCTCGAAGCAGTTACCCTGATGGATGCCTTTATCAGTTGTTGGGATGAGAAATACCGTAGTAATGGCATCCGCCCCGAAACTTATATCAATAAGTATATCGATATTACCTGGGTGCCTTATTTACAAACACCGCCATTCCCTGAATACCCCAGCGGACACGCGGTATTGTCAAATGCCTCGGCGGGTGTTTTAACTTATCTGTTGGGCGATAATTTTTCATACACCGATGATTCTGAAGTACCATATGGCGTAGGGCCGCGAAGCTTTAAATCATTTATTGAGGCTGCCGAGGAGGCATCCATATCCCGGTTTTACGGAGGTATTCACTTTAAGGATGCCATAATTTTCGGCAATAAACAAGGCCGGTTGGTTGGGGCTAAGGTTATTGAAAAAATTAAAGCAGCAAAAATTACCCGCCAAAACAAGTAGGTAACTCCACGTAGTTAAACAATCAGCTTATGAATTTAAGAACATTAATTTTAACCGGGCTTTTTGTTTTAACTACTATTATTTGCCTTAACTCGTTCACTGCAAAAAAGCCGGTGTCTGTTAATGATGATGGTAAAATGTTGTTCATGAGGTATTGCACCACATGCCACATGGAACCTGATCCCGCCAGTTTAACTAAAAATATATGGCAAAGTCATGTGTTACCTATCATGGCCAGCCGCATGGGGATCATCTATCCTAATTATGATCCTTTAAGAGGGTTGACCGATGAAGAACGGCTTATTGTAAAAAAGAACCTCATTATACCCGATGAGCCTGTTTTGACCAATGAAGAGTATGGTAAAATTGTTAATTATATCCTGAACATTGCACCCGACAGTGTTTCGCTTGATGAAAAACGGTTAACGCGCAACAGTACCCTAAAACAATTTGTAAGGCAGGACATTCAGATAAATGACAAAACACCATCCCTTATAACCGGCCTAAAATATAACACAACCACAAAAACCCTTTGGATAGGTGATTTTTATAAAAAGGTATACAATTGGCAGTACGATAAAGGAGTAACCAAAGTTGTAGATAGCAATAGCCCGGTAGTTGACTTTAACTTTTATAAAGGCGATACTTATTTTACGGAAATTGGCAAATTATATCCTACTGAATTAAGTACAGGATCGTATTCGCAACTAAAAGATAGTACCAGATCGCCATTAATTACAGCCTTACACCGCCCTGTTCACACCGAAATTGAAGATCTGGATAATGATGGTGTACCCGAAATTGTGGTTTGTAATTTCGGCAACAAAACAGGCTCGCTCTCGCTGTTTAAAAAGGACCGGGCAGGCAAGTACACCGAACAGGTTTTAATGCCGCTTGCGGGCGCTATAAAGTGCTATATTAAAGATATGGATGGAGATGGCAGGAAAGATATTGTGGCCATGTTTTCGCAGGGAGATGAAAGCGTTTGGATCTTTTATCAAAAGGATAAGTTGAAATTCAAAGCCAAAAGAGTTTTGCGTTTCCCGCCAAACTATGGCACAACGGATATGGTTTTAGTTGATTATAATCACGATGGCCTTACAGATATTGTAACGGTGCATGGTGATAACGCCGATTACTCCAACATCCTGAAAGCTTATCACGGTATCAGGCTTAATATTAACCAGGGTAACGATGTTTTTAAAGAGAAATTCTTTTACCCTATATATGGCGTAACCCGGGTATTAGCCGAGGATTTTGATAAGGATGGCGATATTGATTTTGCTGCCACAGCCTTTTTCCCGGAGTTTAGTAAACTGGTTGATGAGTCGTTTGTTTACCTGGAGAATATAGACAAGGATAAATTTGCTTTTAAATCTTATACACTAAAAAGCGAAGTCCCTATAAAAACATTAGCCCTGGAGGCAGCTGATATTGACGGCGATGGCGACCTGGATATCATTACCGGAAACTTCGCGCAAAGCCCCGGTCCGGCACCGGCAGAACTGGATCAAAAATGGAGATCGGCTAAATACGGGCTAAGTATTTTCATGAATCAGCTTTATCAGCCGAAGAAATAATTATTACAAAACGCGTCATTGTAAGGAAGCAATTAGCCCCACCCAACCCTCCCCGGAAGGGAGGGCTTAAAACCAAAAGTCTCCCCTACCGGGGGAGATTTAGAGGGGGCTTCCTTACAATGACGCGTTGTGTATTTTACTTCAACACTGATACCGCCTTGTTGGCATCACCCACACCCCAAACCGTACCCGGTTTATCGCCCATGGTAATCACCAGATCGCCGCCATTTATGATATCTGTATGGGCGAAATAAGTTTTGTTATAGGTTTTACCATTCAGTTGCATGGCATTAATATATTTATTTTGCGGACCATTATTTTTTACCACAATATGGAACGTTTTATTTCCCTGCAATTTTAGTGTAGCCTCATTGATAACCGGACTGCCAAAAACGTACAGGCCATTTGCCGGATTAACAGAGTAAAAACCAAGCGCCGATAATACATACCAGGCCGACATCTGGCCAACATCCTCATTACCTATTATACCGTCAGTTTTATCGGTATAAAAATCATCCAAAATATACCTCACTTTTTCAGCTGTTTTCCAGGGTTGGCCCGAATAAGCATAAAAGTAGGTCATGGGATGGCTTGGCTCATTACCATGCGCATACTGCCCTATCAAGCCTGATATATCATTCGAAGCAAGTTTCCCCATATCGCCCTTTGCTATAAATAACGAATCGAGCTTGGTATTAAATTTTGCGTCACCACCTAAAAGATTGATCAGGCCTTCCACATCCTGGGGTGCCAAAAAGGTGTATTGCCATCCGTTACCTTCAGTAAAATCGCCGTGTTCATGGATGGAAATAAAAGGACTGTATGGCGTACGCCATGCGGTTTCAGACAAGCGACCGCGCATAAAGCCGGCTTTGGGATCATAATAGTTCTTATAATATTGACCGCGCTTGCTGAAATATTCATAATCGGCTTGTTTGCCTAATTTTTTTGCTACCTGCGCAATACACCAATCGTCAATGGCGTATTCCATACCCATCGAAACAGATTCAGCAGTGCTATCGGCCGGGATATAGCCCAATTTTTTAACATATTTAATACCGCGGGCATCCTGCATAGCGGTGGTTTTCATAGCTTCATAAGCTAAGTTGGCATCAAAGCCCTTGTAGCCTTTTAACAAAGCATCGGCCACAACCGGTACGGCGCTATAGCCCACCATACAATTGGTTTCGTTGGCCATTAAATGCCAAACCGGAAGACTACCCTGCTGCTGATAAATGGTCAGCATGGAGTTGATCATATCATTAGTATGTTCGGGATGAATAATGGTCGACAGCGGATTGTTGGCCCTGTAAGTATCCCATAATGAAAAAGTAGTCACATTATTAAATCCGACATTTTTGTGCACCTTTTTATCAGTTCCCCAATACTCACCATTTACATCATTAAACACAGATGGAGCTATCATCGTATGATAAAAAGCGGTATAGAACTTTTTAAGCTGTGATAATGAGTCAGTTTTGATAGTGATTTTTCGCAATTGTGTATTCCAGGCTTTATCAGCATCGGCTACCACCTTGTTAAAATCCCACCCTGGTATTTCGGTTTTAATATTCAGCATCGCGTTTTCGGCGCTTACCGGTGAGATACCTACTTTGGCATAAACTACCTCACCTTTGATGGTGCTAAAACTTACTACGCCTTTAACTTTCTGACCTTTTAGTTCTGCACCCGGTGCATTTGCTGTGCTATCATACACGGCAAACGTTTTTATAGGTTTGGAGAAAACCGCGGTAAAGTAAATGCGCTGATCAACAGCCCAGCCTTTTGAAAAACGATAACCGCAAATAGTATTCTTATCTACCTGTTTAATATATGTTTCCATCGGCCTGTCCCAGCCTATACCCTCCTGCAGGTCGATAACCACATGCGCATCTTTTGATGCCGGGAAAGTATATTTGTGCATCCCTACCCTTGTACTGGCGGTAAGCTCAACGCCTATATCATAACGCTTTAGTTTTACTTTATAGTAGCCGGGTTTTACCACTTCATCTTTATGACTAAACAGGGAGGTATACCCGCTTTGCAAATCTTTTATGCTGCCTTTGAATACTTTTACCGGGCCGGTTGTAGGCATAAATGAAATATCGCCCAGGTCGCCAATACYGGTACCGCTTAAATGGGTGTGCTGAAAACCAACAATCGTTGAATCAGATATATGGTATCCTGAACACCAGTCCCAGCCCTGGGATATATTGGTTGGCCCCAGCTGCACCGCACCAAAAGGCACACTGGCCCCAACAAAAACATGGCCATGAAAACCCGTGCCAATGTATGGGTCAACATATTGGGTTAAGCCGGCAACTTTACTTAAAGGGGTTGACCTGTGCGACTGGCTAAAGGAGTTTAAACTAAACAATGCCAGTAAACCGGCTAAACAAATTTGTTTTTTCATTTGTGATTTTATAGAAAATGGTACATGGTTTATAATTTCTTTTCAAACATAAACCCGTACACTTAATAGTTTATTAATAAACGCTTAATTCGGCAACTGTAATACCATTGCCGGCAATTACATGCACGGCTTCAAATTTAAAGTACCGGGCAAAAACCACGTGAGATAATGTTACTGTTTGTTCAATTGGATTTGATTTAATATTTGAGAATTCGCCCGAGGCTACTTTTATCCAATCCTGGCCATCCGGACTTACATAAAAATTATAACGATCAACAGTTCCTTCTGATTGTTTATCCTGTCTTGGCAAATAAGAAAAGGCTTTTATTTCCTGTCTTTTTCCCATGTCAATAACTATTTGCTGAGGGAAAGCAATAGTATCCTGATTATGCTTAAGGGTACTATAAAAGGAGTTGGTATGCTCATCAATGGCATTCYCGGCCCTTTTTCCATCCCCATCTGTACCAGAGGCATCTGTAATTACCCAATCCTTTTGGCTAATGCCAAACTGCTGTGTGGCTGTTTCACTTGCCAGACCTGCACTTTCAAAAGCACGGGCTTTTATCACTTTACCGTTGCCAGGAGGGATAGGTTTTTCATATAAGGGAGATGAGATGGTAGGTTCTTCACCATTTAAAGTATAATGTATGGCATTTACCGGGGCTTCTGTACCTATAACTACCTCCCCACTTTTATTACGGGTAATTGTTGGGGCCGATAAATGTACCGGCTCTTTATAAATACCAAAATCACTTAAAGCAATTGCTACCGGCGACCCCGTAATACGAAGCCTTAATTTACTTGCGGTAACGTTTTGAGTTAAACGGATAAGCCTGTTACCTCCTATGCTGGTCGCGGCGCCAATTTGCTGCCATTTGTTATTTACAAAAGCATCAACAGCTACAGATTCAATGCGTTGCCCTAACTTAATGTTTTCGCGCAACCTGATCACATTAAATACCTGTGGGCTATGCAGATCTATCATCAATTGCGGGAGTTTTATGTTATCATCAGTAGCCCAGTAGGTATAGCGGTCATTGTCAAGCAAAAACTGAGGCCCGTATTTAGCTTTATTACCACCGCGAACATTACTGGCTATAACGGTTGCGCCCTTTGCCAGGTTAACCGCGAAGGTTTGCTTTAACAGGTTACCAAATTCGGTTAATGATTTTACATCTATCTCGTTAAGTATCCCCCGCGGATCGGGTGATAAGCCCAGATCAAGCGCCGCGCCGCGGCCAACACTTTTGTAATACAGATCAAGTAACGTATATGGCGATTTAACCCCATTGTTTTGCGTTTCGTGATAAAACCATCCGGGTCTTAATGATACATCACACTCGGCAGGCATCCAGTATAAACCATCCCGGGTACCTTCAGTACCTTCGTAATCCTTAACGTAACCATTAGCCGGAATTTTACCCTCATCAGGTGCATKAGGCGTATAGGTTGCCCAGCTGGTTTCACCGGCATGACCTTCTTCGTTACCAACCCAGCGCACATCAGGGCCAACATCACCAAATATAACCGCGTTGGGTTGTAGTTTGCGGGTAATGGCCCAGGTAGTGTACCAGCCATAGTAGGTAGAGCGATCAATTTTACGCACCTCGCGCTTGCCGCCATAATAACCATCACCTCCGTTGGCTCCATCGTGCCACGACATAAATAGTGGGCCGTAATTGGTATACAATTCTTTCAATTGCTCGCGGTATATGTTCACATATTCGGGTGTACCATAGTTGGCATTATTCCTGTCCCAGGGCGAGCAGTATACGCCTAATTTCATCCCTAATTTATCGCAGGCTTCGCGGTATTCCTGCAACATATCACCTTTACCATTTTTATAAGGGCTTTTGGATATATTATGATCTGTTGTTTTAGTGGGCCAAAGGCAAAAGCCATCGTGATGTTTTGCCACCACTACTACCCCTTTAAAGCCACCGGCTTTGGCCGCCTCAACTATTTGCATGGCGCTAAACTGCGATGGGTTTAGTAATTTTGGATCTTCGCCCCCATCGCCCCATTCCTTATTGGTGTAAGTATCAAGGCCATAGTGTATCAGGCAGTACATACCCATTTCCTGCCAATCCAACTGACCTTTGGTGGGTATCGGCCCATAGGGTTTTGGAGGAGCCTGGCTAAAACCCCGAACACTGACAACGATAAACAATAATACTAAACCAATAAACTTTTTCATTTCAGATCTTTAATTTTTAAACCATTCAGCAGGGATATCCTGCGGGGCCGAACCATTTAAGCTGTATTTTAGTATAAGCTTAAAACCGCCGCCGCCCTCAATAAAATCAAGCGCGAAAGGGTGCAAACCCATTTTTAAAGCAACCTGCCCGCTCTTTTCCTGTGCCGAATGATTGCCATCATTATTTACGGTAACCGTTGGCCCTATCTTTAGTACACCGCCATCGTCGCAAGTTAAATAAAAGCTATAAATACCATCCGAAGGTACGTCGATGTACCCTTTGTATGAAATACCAAAAGACGGCGCTTTTACTGTTGCAGGTACAGCGATAGTATTGGTTGTAAAGATACTATCAACCTTTGCGTTTTGCATCAAAGCTGTTTGTTTAAAGGCGGCTTTGTAATAACTACAAACCAATCCAGGTTTTGGCGGTGATGCTTTTACCGGGCCAAGCATTTGTTGTTTGGTATAATTCAAATTATAAACGTCACCGCGTGTACCGTTAGGGGTAAAAGCTGCAACTCTTACCAGTTCTGATTGTTTTATACTTAATGGCGATGGCAGTTCGGGCGATTTGGTATCAGGTAATGAACCATCGGTTGTATAGCGTATGGTTAAGCCTGGCAGTGGTTTGCTGATGCTTAGTTTACCTTCATCAGTAAATACATATTCGTTTAACAAACCAGGCAGATCGGGCAAACGATAATTGATCTGCATGGCATCCATCCGGCTGTATTGTTTAACCAGGCGTTTTAAATACGAATCATATTTGTCAGATTGGTTTGTCCAAAGCATTTCTGCAAGAGCGGTTAAGCGGGGCATATACATATAATCTGCACGCCTTTCAGATGGGATCATTTCTGTCCAGATATTGGCCTGAGCACCTATGATCGATTTTGCTTCTTCTGCATTTAAAACCTTTGGTATAGGGTTAAAATGGTACACTCTATCTATGGAATACTGATCGGGCTGGTTATCAAAGTATAAAGGTTCGCCGGGTGTCATGATCACGGTATTGCCGTTTTTAACAGCTTTTACTGGAGCATCAGGAACCCAGGTGCGCCAGTACATGATGATAGCCGTTGGACTAATACCACCTTCAATGATCTCGTCCCAACCGATCAGCTTGCGGCCTTTGGAATTAAAAAATTTCTCCATCCTATTTATAAAATAGCTCTGTAAAGCAGGCAGGTCTTTGATACCCTCGCGCTGCATAAGGATTTTACAGGAATCAGATTTCGCCCAATCTGTACGGTCAACCTCATCGCCGCCAATGTGGATGTATTTTGACGGGAAGATATCCATAATCTCACTGAATACATTTTGCGCAAACTCGTATGTGGTTTCGTTTCCGGGACAAATAGGTTTGGTGAACAATTTACCCCATGAATTTTCGCCGTTACAGGTTAAAAAAGGGTACGAGTTAATGGCAGCCATCATGTGCCCGGGCATATCAATTTCGGGAATAATATCAATGTGCCTTGCAGTCGCGTAAGCCACTACACCTTTCATTTCCTGCTGGGTATAAAATCCCCCGTACAGGGTTTTGCCGTCACGCTGAATAATGTGCTCTTTATCAATAATAAAATCGGGATTGTCCTTTGCGCGTTTCATACAAGCCGAATCCTGGTTGTTAAAAGTACGCCATGCCCCTTCTTCAGTTAATTTAGGGTATTTCTTTATTTCGATACGCCAGCCCTGGTCGTCAGTAAGGTGCAAATGAAGTTTATTCATTTTGTACAGGGCCATCCTGTCGATAAATTTTTTCAGATAAGCCACAGAAAAAAAGTGCCTGGAAACATCCAGGTGCATACCCCGCCATGCATAAGCAGGCTGATCTTCGATAATTACCGCGGGTAAAACCAATCGCTTACTTATGGTACCCTGCTCTATAGAAACAGGCAACAGTTGCCTTATGGTTTCAATGGCGTGGAATACCCCTGCAAGGTCTTTGGCTGCAATGGTAAGCTGTGATTTGCTTATGTTTAATTTATATGCTTCAGGCGCAGTTAGCGCTGCATCATAAACCAGTTTAATTGACTGCAGTTTATTACTTTTGGCTATTAACAAACGCTTGCCTAAAGCTTTTAGCATTAACTTATTAAGCTCGCCCGCTTCGCTTATAAACTCCTTTGCCGTAACTATATTTGTTTTACCGGTGATGATAAACGAGCCCTCACCCGCCACGAGATGACTTGGGTAAGGGATCAATGGAAATTTTGAGGCATCCTGAGCCTGCACAGTTAAAGCCCCGCAACAGATCAACAGAAATACGAGTTTAAAAGCGATATATTTTTTAGCGAAAGCTATCATATTGAGTTGTTATTATTTATTGATCTGTATAATTTTTTCGCTTACATTCCAGCCGGCTACAGCAACTGAAAGTTGCTTTTTATCTGCACCTTTATAGTCGATGATCACTTTCTTTTCTTCGCCTGGTAAAACAGAAACATAATTATCGCTGTAGAATGCAGGTAGCACCCTTTGTTTAGTATCTGCATTTATCAATGACAGCCTGTTGAAAAATGCCAGTGGACCGTTGCCGTTATTTGTCAATGTCACTTCTACCTTATCACTGTTCAGGTATTTGGCTGATGCGTTAAGATTTCCTTTAGGCATTTTTTCCAAACCCGAATAGTTCCCGTTTTCATCAGGCGTCCAGTAAATGTTTTCACTAATGATCTTTTTATCTGTATCTAATAGCTGAAAACAAACGAAAGCACCCTTATCTTTTGACAAGCCATCAATTGCTTTTTTAAGCGATAAATATCTTTTGGTTGTTGTTGGAGTAACATCCGCAAAAACCTGGGTAAGCATTTTTTCCTTGCCGTCCATATCGTAGGCTTTGGCTACCAGCATCATATTGGCATGGGTTTTAAAAGTATTGTTGGCTACCATTACCATACCGTCGGTTGGATCGTACATGATATGCAGGGGTTCACTGCCGTTATGCAGGCCATAAAGACAAGCGTTGGGATCTAAATAATAATCATACATCTGCCCGCGCATGGCAGTCCATGGATTTTGAGTTTTCCAGATGATGGTACCTGTATACCAATCCCACATGTGTGAGCTAAAACCCTCCATTAAACCACGATACTGGTCGTAATTTACCAGCTGGGCCTTTGTAGCAAAATCCTCTACATCTTTTGGCTTGCCATACTTATCAATAAAGCCATCATAGCCAATATATTTATGATAATCCCAAACAGAATCGGTTTTGGTTTTACCGGTAGTCTCATCATACTCAGGCAATACCATGTTTTTGGCTGGGATAAATCTTTTTAACGATTCATAATCGCTTACACCAACTGAGCCAACTTCGGAGTTGAAAGGGTAAGTTTTGTGCGCCCAGAAGGTTGATAAAGGCTGTATGCCATAAGGC
>NZ_JBFUJG010000072.1:0-27397 GCF_056401495.1 Mucilaginibacter sp. P4_E8 | reverse complement strand
CCTCGATTTCTATGATCTAAGCAACTAATTTGAGATAATTTTTTTCATATTTTCTATTTTGTCTTACACAGGAGAAAATACGTTGTACAAGTTTATTTCTTACAGCGTTTATGACACTCATTTTATTCTTCTTCTCGACGTTGACTTTCCTTTCGTAATAAAGCCTTAACTCATCATTATACTGAATGGCTACTAATGCAGCCATGTGCAAAAGTGTTTTTACTTTTTTATTGGCCATATGGGAGATCCTGCCTTTGCCTTTGAATACGCCGGATTCTTCAAAGTAAGGAACTAAGCCTGCATAGCAGGCATATGACTTAGCATTATTAATGTCTTTAAACTCATTGGTGGTGACCAATAGCTGTACGGCTGTGACTTTGCCGATCCCAACTACAGAGGTAATTAAAGTGAACAAACGTTTCAGTTCAGGGTCCGCATTAATGAGGATCATTATCGCTTTTTCTACATTCTCTAAACTGGCCTCAATACCATTCAGCGCCTTGTTACATACGTCTGTATTTTGTTTGACTGCTTTCTTTTTGACAAAAGAACCATACTCTTTAAGTGGTGTTTTGAGTATCTTTTTCGCTTTTATAAGCCTTGAACGGGTAGATGACAAATGGGCCAGTTGCAGGATTTCTTCCCGCCTGGGTGACCATAAACGAAGCTCATCGCGGTTTTTATAGGCATAGGTAGCAATCCGCATCGAATCAACCTTATCGTTTTTACCCCGGAGGTTGCCAAGTGATTTTTTGATCTGGGTAGCTGACTCTAAACAAATGTTCGCTTTCTTCCGGTACAAACAGGATAACAGGTGATTACTGTAAATGCCGGTATGCTCCATGCAGAAAACAGCATTGTTTATAGAAAAGCCCTGCAGCTTACAGCCTTACTAATGAGCCTTCCAAACTCTAATTTCTATTTGATGTCACAGTTTAAAACAAGCGGTAAGGGATTTAATCGAGGCATAGGCCTTTAAGCCTGGCAATGACGATAATGAACCCTTACCGTTGTTAACTTTTTCCACAAAAATCAAGGTTATTAACAAAGAAAAAGAAGCAAAAAGAAAGCTTCAACAATAATAATAACCTATATTATTTTGTTGAAGCTAATCTAAAGGCAATGACGCGTGGAGAACTGGCAAACAAAAAACATGTCATTGCGAGCGCAGCGTGGCAATCTCGTAGTATACAGAGCCAACTGCATAGTTCACAAGCACCCGTGCCACGTGTGCATCGTTCCAATAACATAGTGTTAAGCCCCCCACGCTTAATCTAAATATTACACCAATAAGTCCACTTAATAACCAGCTGGCGGTTTTTGACGGTAAACGGCGAAGGGGTGTTGTTGTCGCCATAAACAATAAAAAAGTCAGACGCGGGTTTGTAGCGCCATTGCATCCGGATGTTGGTGTTAATGTTTTTAATTTGCCCATTATACTGTACGTAGGTGGTAAAGTAAAGCTTGTTGCTAATGGTAATATCGGTACGCGGACCAACCAGCCAAAAACTGGTATTGCCATAAGGCTGGGGCAGGCGCAGGTCGTTATAGGAACTGTTTATGGCAATGTTTACATAAGGCTGAAAGCGGTATCCCAACTGCCCGATGATGGTTGTTTTGTGACCGTTTTGATAATAGCCACCGTAGGCAGCTTCGGCCAGATAGGTGAACAGGGCCTGGGGTTTTGAAGCAAACTGGGCGTCGACCGTGTTCCAATGGTTTTGTGTGCCGATGGGCAAAGGTGTTTTGCCGGTATTGGTTGGATCAAAAGGTACCAGCAGTTTGATATAGTCATTTATAGCTGATAGGGTAAACGTGCTGCGGTTACGCAGGGTAATGAGGTAGGCGAGCGTGCTTTCGTTATCGGTACGTTTAAAACTTTCGTCGAAATAATAGTTAGAAGTAAGCTGTATACCGTGGCTTAAAATAGCTCCTGATTTAGGGAAAAAGTTACGCAGCAACAGCGGACTAATCTTGTTGTAACCCGTTCGCGGCACATACCCAACACCGGCCGTATAATTTTTGCCAACGTACTCTTCCTGTAAATAAGCTGTCCAGTATTTACTGAGGTATTGGAGGTGACCGGCTGCTACCACATCACGCCCCTTTAATCCCGGGGTAAATGATTTTATAGCCAGCAGCTTACCCGTTAACAGGTTATTTGACGATGCCAGGTTAAACTCCATGCCCACATTACGGTTGTATTGGTTGCCGGGTGTTGCCGTGCCTGTAGCATCTTTATTAATGAACATAAAGCCAATATTAGAGCGTGCAAAAACACGGCGCTGCAGGGTAAGTACGCCATAGTTTTGCGCCGGGGTAGCGGCAACATCTGATGCGCCGGTTTGTATATCCATTAAACCCACGCGCCAATCCTTATCAATTTTACCGGTAAGCCGGGTTCCAAACCTGATGGGGGCGTTAAGCCCGATGCGCCGCGAAAAAAAAGGCCGTATATCGGCATAACCAAAGTTGGCAAACAGGTCGCCGTTCTCTAAAAAGAACTGACGTTTTTCGGGGAAGAAAAGTTCATAGCGATTGAGGTTAACCACCTGCTGGTCCACATCCACCTGCGAAAAATCGGGATTAACGGTAAGATCAAGATTCAACGATGAGGTAAGACTTACCTTGGCATCACCACCGATCTCCTTGCGCCAGGCGACCCCGGTTTTGGCTTGATAATCTTTAGACACCCCCGCCAGCGCGTAGGGAATTATCGAGATATTGGTACCGGCATCAGGAGGTGGCTCGTCCCAAACCAGCGAACCGGTATAAGCCAGCGACGCGGTAGGGAACTGCCTGGGTATGGGTGTCCAGCTTGATTTTTCGGTAGTTTTAAGATCATTGCGGCTAAAGTTGATGCCCCACACGTCAACACCTTTTTTGTAGCGGATACTTTTAAATGGGATGGCGGCTTCAAATACCCAGCGGTCGGGATAGTTTTTTACTACAGATGTCCATTTGTTATCCCAGCTCAAATCAACCTTACCACCCTCATACATGGTGCCATCCCACTGGCCCCCGGCGGCGTTGGCCCCAAAACTGAAGCCATCGGTACGGGTATCAAAAGGGTCGAGAAAAAATATAAAGTTGTCGTTTTTTACAAAGTTAAAATCGCGCTTCATGGATTCTACCATGTATTGCCCCGGTCCTTGCGTATAACATGTGGCTATGATGTAAATGTTGTTATTATCATAGGTCATGCGCACATCGGTTTGCATTTTGGCGCGGCTGGTATCCATAGGTAAAACCATAAAAAAGTTACTGGCCGAATCTGCCTTGAGCCAGGCATCGTCCATAATGCCATCAATAGTGATAGGCCCGGCCGACCTGCGGATGTGGTACTGGTAACCGGCATTCTTTTTTTGGGCATTTGCCTGCAAAGCGAACAGGAACAAAGCCAGCATTAATATTATTTTTCCTGGCGATAGGGGAAGGGTAACGTTCAAAATTAATGCTGGTGTGATGGGTTGATAAATCGATTTATGTGAGGGTAAATTAGTAATTAAATGTGTTTGAAAAAAAATTGCCCTGTAACATTCCGGAGACACTTAGTTCAAACTCATTTAATTGCTGGATGCTCCGTTAGGAGCTACCCGTTTGTAGGATAAGGATGCCGGTTATGCCGTGCCTCGTAGAGGTTACCCTTCAACCTGAATATTTTGGGTTGCACCTACGGAGCAAAAGCTCGTATTTAATTATGGCTACAAACGGGTAGCTCCTAACGGAGCATGCGCATTCTCTTACGTGTTAATTTATTTTTTGTTTTCCTGAATCACAAACTAACCACCATTCCTTTACCGGCGTATTTAACCACCTTATCGGCTTTATCAGTTATCTCCACATCGGCACCGTGCGCGCCTTTAACCATCACGATGTTGAACGTGCGGTTTTTAAGCATACCAGGGAATTTGCCTTTGGTATCGGATATGGTGAGCTTGCGGGTTTTGTCGTTCCAGTTCAGAGAGAAAGTGGCATACTGGCCTTTTTCGTAATTGTAATTGTCGTTCTCATCCTCATAAAACTTAAACGAACCATTGGCACCGGGATAAATGCGCAGCTCTAAATTGTCAGCTGGTTTTTCGGTGGCATATTCCATGTGCGGACCCATCGGAACGATAGAGCCGGCCTTAACATATAATGGCAAAATTTCGATAGGTGCAGCAGCACTGATGCTTTGTCCGCCATCAAGCAGTTCGCCGGTCCAAAAGTTGTACCATTTGCTGGCGGCAGGCAGGTACACCTGGCGGGCCTTGGCTTTCCTGTCGGCATCGGCCGAGGTGTATAATTGCTCGGTAACCGGGTTCACCATAAATGCCGGACCGAACATATATTGATCAGGTATGCCGTAAACTTTACTATCGTTCCTGAAATCAAAGGCCAGCGAACGCATAATGGTATAATTATCGGTAGTTACACGACCTGCCAGTGAGTAAATATAGGGCATCAGCCGGTAGCGTAGTTTATCAAAGTTTAACAGGATAGCTTTGGTTTTGTCATCCCAGTTTTTGCTGAACAATGCCCGCTCGCCCTTGCCGTGGATGCGGAATATGGGGCTGAACGTGCCAAACTGGAACCAGCGGGTAAACAGTTCGCGCTTGTCGGGCTGCGACCAGTCGGCAGGTTTCCAGTGGAAGTGATAACCACCGATGTCTGAGGTCCAATAAGGCAGGCCCGATGTACAGGCATTGATACCTTGCGGCACCTGGTTCTTAAAATCTTTAAAGGTACACTCAATATCGCCCGACCATAAGGTGGAAGCATTGCGCTGCTCGCCGGCAAATGACTGCCTTACCAAAAAGAAAGCACGTTTGCCCGGGATATCCCTGCGCCAGCCTTCATAAACGCCTTTGGTATGCTGCAAGGAGTAAGTGTTAAAATAATCGATCCCCTTACCAATGCTGAAATTGCTTTGGCGGCGTGCATCCTGCAGGGCGCCATTGTCGGGCTCACACTGGTCAATCCACCAGGCGTCCCAGCCATAACGTTTGATCAGGCTGTCGCGGGCCTGGTCCCAGTAAAGCTCGCGGGCTTTGGGGTTGTGGGCATCGTAGTAAGTATCAAACGTGTGGGTAACTACGTTGTCCCAGGTAATATCTGTTAAGCCGCCCATTTTTTCCAGGGCGTCATAGTTGGGTGTGCCTTTGCCAAATACCGGCCAAATGGATATCATGGCGTGAATGTTGGCTTTGTGCAGTTCATCAACCAGTTGCTGCGGGTGCGGGTAACGCTCGGGCTTCATCACGTGCGAACCGATAGGCAACGGATCCCAGTAATACCAGTCCTGCACAATTACGTCAACCGGGATATGGTTGTTGCGGTAATTATCTTTAACGCCAATGATCTCATCCTCGCTCATATACCTATCCTGCGACTGGAACAAGCCGAAGGCCCATTTGCCAAACATGGGGGCACGACCTGTGGCGGTGCGGTACAGATCAATAATATGGTCAAATGACGGGCCGTAAAAAAAGAGATAATCAACCTGTTTACCACTTTCAGATACGTATTTGAATTTGGTATTATCGGCCTCGGCGCCATAAAAGTTGGAGGCCGAATAGTTATCCCACAGCAGGCCATAACCTTTGGTTGATAGCAGCACTGGGATAGCGCCTGTAAGGTATTTGATCAGCAGCTCCTGGTTACGGCCCTTATAGTTGATAGATAAAGAATCAAGCGGGTGGCATCCCAGACCAAACAAACCCTCATTTTGCGGCGATACGAATTGTGTGCTTACGTTATAAGTGCTGATGCCCGCAATAGTAGCCGGGGTAATGGTTTTATTGTCGCGGTCTTCGGCGGTGATGACGTTGCCTTTTAAGTCGGTGTAGGTAATGGCATTGGTGGCCTTGTTTACCTTAATCTTTAATTTAGCGGTGGTGATGATCACCTCTGTTTTGGTTTCGGTAACCTGGTAAGCGGTTGGCGCTTTCCAGCTATTGTTAACCACTAAGGATGGTTTTGTTTCAAAAGCATCAAATATGGTGTACTTTACTTCAACAATATCGGCACGGCGAACCAATACTTTCATCAGTCCCTTATCCAAAGAAAAGGTAACGCCATCAGCACCCTTTTTAAAGGACTTAACAATTGCATTTGCGGGTATAGTCGCAATGCAACCTGTCAGCAAAAACAATAACGCAATCGATTGTTTTATTTTTACATTTAGGTGGAGTAAGTTTTTGATCATATTGAACATCAGTATATTGGTTTATAATTAGTGTAAGAGTAACACTTGCTTTGAAAATGTGAATATAGGTTACTTTTTTTAATTTGTAAAGAGTTTTTTTGAGGGAAAAGTGCGAAGACGGCCTTTTATAAGTCCCTGGAACGCCCTCTTCCCTACGTCTTTTCGAGGGACGAAGCAACTCTATGCTATACAGAGCGAAGATTAGAACAACGCAGAGCGCTCAGTTGCCGCTGAGGCTGTTACTTTTGTCTTGATACAAAAGTAACCAAAAGATCAAGACAGAAAAAAGCTTCCCCCCACAGGCAAAACACCGAGGCCCGCTTTTCTGTCAGGCCTTTACCCGCATTTTTGATTTGCTGATTCTCTTTTTCTTGGTTCCTGATTCTAAAAGTCTTGTATCTTTTCTCGCAGCTCGCTTCGGGTGAAATCAGACAGAACAATGGTGGCCTGCGCGGCTGTATGGGGCATAGCAAATATTTGCTGAAGCGTGGGCCAATGAGCGAACAAAGTGGGGCAACTTTTTGCAGCCCGTGGTTCTGGCAGATTTGCCGGGTAAAGGCCTTGTGCGGTAAAGAAGCCTAATCAAAAAAAAGTGTTTTTGTTACTTTTGTCACGACAAAAGTAAAAGGCCCCCACGGCCATAGCGGTATTGAACTGTTTAATAATAAACATGGTGGGATTGCCACGCTATAATTAAAAGCGGCCTCATAGGTAATAAATCAATGTTTCTTACCACCTGCAAATAGCTTCTCGCCCACCTCTACAGCAATACTTAACCGGTTTTCATCCGGTGGCTTAGGGCAAGCATAACCGCTTGCGAAAGCGCAGTATGGATTATAGGCTTTATTAAAATCAATCACTACAGTGCCGTTTTTAAAGTCGCCGGTACGCAGGTCGATATACCGGCCGCCCCCATAAGTATCCTTACCATTGGTATCATCAGTAAACGGCAGGAATAAGTAATCGCTATATAGTGGGTTTTTAGATAGTGCAATACTTTTATACACCGTTAGCTGCATGGGTTTGCCTTTAAGCATAAACTTCAGCACCGCATAGCGCTCATATTGCTGGCCCGCGCCGCTAAATACCGGCATTAAAAAAGCAGGTCCGTTCATTACAACCTCGGCTTGTGCTGTTACCCTGTATGTACTGTCGGCATCATAAAAACGCAAAAATTGCAGATCATCCTTTTTTAGCGGGGAACGTTCATCCTTCAGGAAATCATTCATGTAACCTTTGCGGTAATCGGCAATCTGCGTTTTATAGTCCTGTCCAAAACAGTTCAGGCTTACCATAAATAGCAGTCCGAAGAGATATCTCATGATCATGGGCATTCTTTTTAATGAATGCAATATATACAAAATGCGAAGCATTAGGGAGCGGGAGTAAAAGCGGGTAGACTCACCCGGTCCAGCGCAGCGATGTCGGGGAGAGTCGATACCGCGTTTAATTCTCGTCGTCTGTCTTTTCATGGCTATTACTCTTGAGAGGGGCGCGTAGAAATCGAGGGTGGCAGGGGTGTGTTTGTACGTGCGATGAAAAGGACACACCCCTCCACCCCTCTCAAGAGGGGAATCGCGCAGCCATCCGCTCCCTACGTCATTTAATCTTTAGATACCGCTGGTTTTTAAAACTCAGGATGACAAATTAATATTAACATTCCATCCCCCTCTTTCCGCCGCAGGCGATGAGAGGGGCGCCGCGCGAAGTGCAGGCGGGGTGAGTCGTCTGCATCATTTCCATAACACAATTTTTCACGCCGTTGTTGGAGTTATTCAAGCCGTTGTTGGAGTTGTCTCACGCCGTTGTTGGAGTTGTCTCCAACAACTTTTATCTTCCATTTATTACCTAAAACGATTTACAGAAATATATATTTGCTTATTGAACCTTCAAAATACCAATAAACTTATGGACAATAAACCACTTAGAAGCAGGGGATGGTTTGGTAAAACGGGCAAGGATGGTTTTATATACCGGGCCTGGATGAAAAATCAGGGTATCCCGGCGCACCAGCTGCAAGGCAAGCCGGTGATCGGCATCTGTAATACATGGTCGGAGTTGACGCCCTGCAACGCGCATTTCAGGGAACTGGCCGAATCTGTAAAGAATGGTATTTATGAGGCGGGCGGCTATCCGGTGGAGTTCCCAGTAATGTCATTAGGCGAAACCCTCATTAAACCCACCGCCATGCTGTACCGCAACCTGGTGAGCATGGATGTGGAAGAATCCATCAGGGCAAACCCGCTTGATGGCGTAGTACTGCTTTGCGGTTGCGATAAAACAACACCCGCCCTTATCATGGGGGCCTGCAGCGTTGATATACCAACCATTGTAGTTTCGGGCGGGGCTATGCTTACGGGTAAATACCGCGGGCATGATATCGGAACATCTGATATCTGGCGTTTTTCTGAAGATCACCGGGCGGGCCATATGAGCGATGAGGAACTGTATACCGCCGAAGCCTGCATGGCCCGCAGCCGGGGGCATTGCGCGGTAATGGGCACGGCATCAACCATGGCCTGTATGGTTGAATCATTAGGACTTTCGCTGGCCGAAAACGCCGCCATTCCTGCTGCCGATTCACGCCGTAAAGTGCTGGCCCATTTGTCGGGTAACCGCATTGTGGATATGGTGCGTGAGGATCTTAAACTGTCAGACATACTTACACCGCAGGCCTTTGAAAATGCCATCAGCGTAAATGCGGCTATTGGCGGGTCAACCAATTTTATTATCCATTTACTGGCCATCGCCGCCCGTATCGGGGTCGATCTGAATATGGACGATTTTAATACTACGGCCAAGCGTATCCCGCTGCTGGCCAATCTGCAGCCATCGGGTAAATATTTTATGGAGGATTTTTATTATGCCGGGGGACTGCCTGCCTTAATGAAAGAACTACATGAGGTATTGCATGGCGATACCATTACAGTGAGTGGCAAACCCATGAGGCACAATTATGAGCATAGCGAATGTTTTAACCGCGATATGATAGCCACCTGGAAAAAGCCATTTAATGAGGTGGCCGGTATTGTAGTGTTAAAAGGTAATTTGTGCGAGAACGGCGCGGTACTAAAACCATCGGCGGCAAGTACTGAGTTAATGATCCATACCGGGCGGGCCATTGTATTTGAAGATATTGAAGATTATAAACGCAAGATCAATGATCCCGGACTGGAGGTTGATGAAACCAACGTGCTGGTATTAAAAAATGTTGGTCCTAAAGGCTATCCGGGTATGCCCGAGGTAGGCAATATGGCTATCCCCAAAAAACTGCTTGATAAAGGTGTAAGAGATATGGTGAGGATATCTGACGGGCGCATGAGCGGTACGGGTTTTGGCACAGTGGTGCTGCATGTATCGCCTGAGGCGGCTGTTGGAGGTACGCTGGCCATTGTGCRGGACGGTGATATCATCAGCCTTGATGTGTATGCCGGGACCTTGCACCTGGAAGTAAGCGACGAAGAAATAGCAGCCAGAAAAGAACAGCTTGTATTGAGCACCAATATAGCCAAGCGTGGTTATGTGCATTTATACCAAACCCACGTGGAACAGGCGCACCTGGGGGCTGATTTCGACTTTTTAAAAGGCGGATCGGGGAGTGAAGTGGTGAGAGATTCGCATTAATTATTGAATTAATGAGTTATTGAATTACTGATTGATTTCATAAATCGACTCACCCCGGCAACGCTACGCTTGCCGGTCCTCTCTTCAGCTTCGCTGGAAAGAGGGCAAGAAAAAAGAAAGCGTTTAAAAATCCCCTCTTTCCGCCGCAGGCGAAGAGAGGGTGACCAAGCGCAGCGATGGTCGGGTGAGTCGATTGTTTGCCAGACTTACGAAGTTTTTAAAACTTCGTAAGTCTGGCAAAGTAAGATTTTGCGCAGCGGGCTGGAGCGATTCCCCTCTTGAGAGGGGTGGAGGGGTGTGTTTTTTAGGGCGAATAATAACACACCCCTGCAACTGCACTATCCGACGCACCCCCTCTCAAGAGGGGAACTTGACTTGAATGGAGATTAATGTATCAACCTAAATAAAAAAATGACAGCTAATAATTTTACCGGGCAGGTAGCTATTGTAACGGGAGCAGGGCAGGGCATAGGTTTTGAAATTGCTAAACAAATAGCCCTGCAGGGCGCGGCTGTGCTTATTAATGATGTGGATGATGAGCTGGCAGTTAAAGCTGCTGAAACTATTAATAAGCTTGGTGGCAATTGTATCGACTTAGCCGGCGATGCTGCCGATATAAATTTTATACAGCAAATGATTGATACGGCGGTACAGCAATTTGGTAAACTAACCATAGCCATTGCCAATGCCGGCATCACCTTATATGGCGATTTTTTAGATTACCCGGCGTCATCCTTACAAAGTGTAATGAACCTGAACCTGCAGGGTAGTTTCTTTTTAGCCCAGCGAACCGCAAGGCAGATCATTAAGCAACAGAGTGGTGGCAGTATATTGTTCATGTCGTCGGTAACGGGGCACCAGGCACATAAGGACCTGGCGGCATATGGCATGACCAAGGCCGGACTTGAAATGCTGGCCAAAAGCCTGGTGGTGGAATTATCGCCCTATCAGATCACCGTAAACACCGTGGCCCCCGGCGCCACCCTTACCGAACGCACCATGGAAGATGCCGGTTACCAGGATACGTGGTCGCGTATTACGCCTATGGGCCGGCCCGCTACCGTGCAGGATGTGGCTAATGCTGTTTTGTTTTTAGTATCGCCGCAGGCAAATCACATCACCGGGCAAAATATAGTAGTTGATGGCGGATGGACCGCTGTAAGCACATCGCCATATTAACCTTCAAGTGGGTAAGCCCTTAACCTGTTCCATTCGGGATGGCGTTTGAGGTATACCAGTATATACGCACAAAGCGGTATGATCTTTAAATGGTGCTGCTCCAGGTAAGTAAATGTTTTCTCAAGAAGGGCCGATGCAACCCCCTTGCCCTCCAATTCCACAGGAACTTCGGTATGTATCAAATATATCTTGTCGCCTCTTAATTTATAATCAATAAATGAACGTACACCTTCAACCGTGAGTTCAAAGTTATGCAGGGCTTCGTTATTTATAAGTGGGATGTCTTCGTATTTCATATTTTTGCAGGTATATAGTGTATTTTTATGATATATAACATACTTTTTATACAGTGTTGGTGCCTTGTTAGCTCATCTACATGAGTAATAAAGGTATAAACAAGCGCTGAAAACACTAATTGTAAATATTTTTTATTGGTGATAATTAACCAAAATTAAATAAATTGGTCAATAATGCGTTTGTAGAGTGACTGAAATGAATAATGAGTAGCTTGTTTGCGTTTTGTTCATTTCTTTAAATTTTAATTAGTTTTGATTTGTATTTATACTTTTATAAAGTTACTTTAAGGCACATTGTATTTTCGCTGAAAATGAAAGCTATCGTGAAACAAACTAAGCAAATATTATTACAGCTTGTGCTTTTGTTTTTTGTTACGAATAGCGGTGGTGCACAAGTAAAGCGTCAGCAGTTACCAGGTTCTGGTAAAAGGAAGCCTGTACCCGTACGAATTAAAAATACACCCCCGGTAAGTGCTCAACTTAAGGAGTTTTCACAGCTTTTAGCTCAGGCCAGCATTACTTTTACATTTCCAAAAGGATTTAAAGAGATAGCGGCGGTAAATAATGAGGACTTTTCTTTTGATTATGCCATGGAAATGCCGAATAAGGATTTTGAAGTATGGTTCCAGGTAAAATCGCAAAAAGAAAACTGGGCCAGTTACGAACGATCGCAAAACGATAATAGCAGCAGCCAGCTTGCAAATCCTGATTCATTGTACCTGGATATGGGTAAGGCCCATGCCACAGCTTTTACGGGCGACAGGAATTATTTTGTACGTAACATGCCGCAAAATGTGTTGGACAGATATAATGCCGATGCCGGTAAATCATATCTGCTTAACCTGCTCGATCTGCCAGCTACCAAGCATTATAAATACGCCTTGTTAATTACCCTGCAGCGAAACCACACCGGTACTATTATGATGGTTTGTTTTACCAACGAGAAAGACCCCGAGTTTTTTAAGAACATTGATAGGGCCACTAATTGCCTTAAGTTTAAACCATAATAACATAATGTTAATAAGTTGACAGTTTTGAGCGATAAGTTCAAAACCGAAACTATATTTTTGCAAACAGGTGCATATACGCGCCTATTTTTAAAATCTACTTTATAAATGGCAGAACCAGTTAATTATAGTGAAGATAGTATCCGCTCGCTGGATTGGAAAGAACACATCCGTTTACGCCCCGGAATGTACATTGGTAAACTGGGCGATGGCTCGGCATATGATGATGGGGTATATGTGTTGCTGAAAGAGATCATTGATAACTCGATAGATGAGTTTGTAATGGGATCGGGCAAAACCATTGAGGTAAGCATGAGCGATCATAAAGTATCTGTGCGCGATTATGGCCGTGGTATACCCCTTGGTAAGGTGATCGATTGCGTATCAAAGATCAATACCGGTGGTAAATATGATAGTAAAGCATTCCAAAAATCTGTGGGCTTAAACGGGGTGGGTACCAAGGCGGTTAATGCTTTGTCGAACACGTTCATTGTACAATCATACCGTGACGGCCGTACCAAGCTGGCCGAATTTGCCAAGGGCGAACTGATCCGTGACGAAACGGAAAAAGAAACCACCCAACGCAACGGTACCGCCATTAACTTTATTCCCGACGATACCATTTTTAGGCATTACCGCTTTATACCGGAGTTTGTGGAGAGCATGATCTGGAATTACGTGTTCCTTAACTCGGGCTTAACGCTAAACTTTAACGGTCAAAAATATTTTTCAGAACGTGGGCTTTATGACCTGCTTACCCGCAATACCGATGTAGATACCCTGCGCTATCCCATCATTCACCTTAAAGGCGAGGATATTGAGATAGCCATGACCCACGGCCAGGCTTATGGCGAGGAGTATTACTCCTTTGTGAACGGCCAAAATACCACACAGGGTGGTACACACCAGGCCGCCTTTCGCGAGGCTGTGGTAAAAACCATCCGCGAGTTTTATAAAAAAGAATATGACGCGGCCGATATCCGTGCTTCTATCGTGGCTGCTATTGCCATTAAAGTACAGGAGCCGGTATTTGAATCGCAAACTAAAACCAAGCTGGGCTCACAAAACATTGCTCCGGAAGGCCCGTCGGTACGTGGTTTTATCAATGATTTTGTTAAAAAGGAACTTGATAACTACCTGCATAAAAATACAGCCGTTGCCGATGCCTTGCTGAAACGCATTTTGCAATCGGAAAGGGAGCGTAAAGATATTGCCGGTATTAAAAAGCTGGCCAATGAGCGCGCAAAAAAAGCATCACTGCATAACCGTAAACTGCGCGATTGCAAGCTGCATTTTGAAGATACGCATGAACGCCGCCAGGATACCACCCTATTTATCACCGAGGGCGACTCGGCAAGTGGGTCTATCACCAAATCGCGCGATGTAATGACCCAGGCTGTGTTCAGCTTAAAGGGTAAACCGTTAAACTGCTACGGACTAACCAAAAAAGTGGTTTATGAGAACGAGGAGTTTAACCTGCTGCAGCATGCCCTCAACATTGAGGACGGCCTGGATGCCCTGCGTTATAACAATATTGTAATAGCTACCGATGCCGATGTGGATGGTATGCACATCCGTCTGCTGCTGATGACTTTCTTCCTGCAGTTTTTTCCTGACCTGGTAAAAGCTGGGCATGTATTTATTCTGCAAACACCATTGTTCCGCGTACGTAATAAAAAGGAAACTATTTATTGCTACAGCGACGAGGAACGCAGAAACGCTATTGCCAAATTAGGTAACAAACCCGAGATAACCCGCTTTAAAGGATTAGGTGAAATATCGCCCGATGAGTTTGGATTGTTTATTGGGAAAGACATACGCCTTGACCCGGTAATATTGAAGGATGCCAACATTAAGGGCCTGCTGGAATATTTTATGGGCAAAAACACACCAAGCCGCCAGCTGCATATTGTAAACAACCTGCGGGTGGAGAAAGATGACGAAAGCATCAATCCGCTGGTTGCCGAAGAAGCGGATAGCTTGGCCTTGCCGGTGGCAGTGTAAGGTTGTCCTTGCAGTACAATGAAAAAGCTAATTGATGACAATATCAATAATATTTAAAAGTTAGTGGAAGAAACGCGTTTAGGTGGAATAATATTTGACGCTTACCGGTTAAATGCAATAAACCAACATTTAATTGATTGGGACTTAACTCCAGTTGAAGGCAAGGGGATTCACTTAGGTAGCATGTGGACAAAATATGGTCATGTTCAAATCAAGATGTATAAGTCTTCTGATTCCGAAAGTAAAATGATTTGGAATTTAACACAACAGCAACTACCCGATGAATATGGAGCTAAACCAGCTATAGAAAAAGTATTTAGATTTTTTATAGATTATTTTGCAGGGATTAAGGGTGAAAAAATACCATTAGTATTTGAAATAAACGACGGAAGCTTTCACCCTGTTGATTCGAGAGACATAGGTTATATGTATGCCACTGTATATGCAATAATTAATTGTTTTGATAAGGAGTATATGAAATTTAAGGAACATCGGGTCATACGAGGATGATTTGCAGGTATTTGTTGATTTCTTTATTTGATATAAAAAATCTCATTAATCCCTTAATCGTATAATCCCGGTTCAGACAAAATCACAGTCAAAAAAAACTTATTTCAAAAATAATCCTTATCTTGTTTCCCCCGCTTTTTTAAGGGGAAATTGTTATGATTAACCATGAGATAAAAATTGCTTTTGACGAATATGATTCGCTAAAAGATCTTGACACCGCCGACTATGATCTGTGCCTTGAGGCGGCCACCGCGTTAAAAAATTCACATTCACCATATTCAAAATTCCGGGTAGGGGCGGCCCTGCGTTTGCAGAGCGGCAGAATCATTTATGGCAGCAACCAGGAAAACGTAGCTTATCCATCGGGTTTATGTGCCGAGCGGGTAGCGCTGTTTTATTGGGGTGCCAACCATCCGGATGACCCTGTTGAAGCTATGGCGGTTACCGCTCAAACAGATGAATTTATGCTCTCCAAACCGGTTACCTCCTGCGGATCATGTTTGCAGGTACTGGCCGAAGTTGAAAAAAAGCAAGACAAGCCCATCAAGATCATATTATACGCCGGGCAGGGGCCTGTATGGGTAATAAAAGGCATCGAAAACCAATTACCATTTTTGTTTTTTGAGGAACGGTTAACTACTTAACAATGAAACTGAAACTACTTTTATTTTTAATTGGCTGCGCTTTTACGGCAAATGTATTTGCCCAGCAAGGCTTTCCGTTTGATAACGAGATCCGGGATTTTAAACACCAGGATAGTTTAAGCTTCCCCAAATCCGATGGTATATTATTTATAGGCAGCTCATCCATCCGTCTATGGAGCGATCTGGAACAACGCTTTCCCGACAAGCCCATTATTAAACGTGGTGTTGGTGGTTGCCAGCTATGGCAGCTGGTTGATTATTATACGCCTTACATCCTGTTCCCATACCATCCGCGCAAGATATTTATTTATGCCGGCGAAAATGATATTGCCGATGGTAAACCGGCCACATTTGTGGCTGATGAATTTACCAAACTATGGACCATGATCCACCAGCAATTACCCGGGGCCGAGATCTATTTCATGTCGATAAAACCAAGTCCGGTGAGGGCTAAAAATTATACAACGGTTGCAATGGCCAATGACATGATAAAAGGGTATTTAAAAAATAAGCCAAACAGTCATTTTGTTAACCTGGTTCCTGCTATTTACAAGCCTGGTACAACCACTCCTGATTCCAGTTTGTTTAAAAGCGATTACCTTCACCTGAACCCCATGGGTTATGATAAATGGCAATCGGTGCTGCAACCCCTGATAAATTAAAAAGATAAAGCCCCGCATAGCGGGGCTTTATCTTTACTTACACTTTAACACTAAACTAAAACTAAAGTTGCTTAAAAACACTGTAAACATTGGTGATCTTCCAGCCTTTGCCGGTGTTGGCAATGGTYACATAATTGCTGCGTACAAAGCCATCAAACTGCATATCAACCTTTACAATGGCTATATCACTGTTGCTTTCCATAATTGAGGTGCTGGTGGTACAGTCCTCCTCTACATTTTTATTAAGTTTTAATGATTCAAACACCTGATCTCTGGTATAGCTTATGATATTTTTTCCACTAAGCAGGCTGAATTTTGCATTTTGATCTACCACATCATTCAATCCTTGCAGCTTACCGCGGGTCACGGCATCAACATAGGTATTGATAGCGTAGGTTCTGGTTAAATTTTCACCATCTGCATAGATGCTTGCTTTTGTGGCATTGCATACCATCAGTAAAGCAATGCCGGATAGTATTAATCTT
This sequence comes from Mucilaginibacter sp. P4_E8, assembly GCF_056401495.1. NCBI lineage: Bacteria > Pseudomonadati > Bacteroidota > Sphingobacteriia > Sphingobacteriales > Sphingobacteriaceae > Mucilaginibacter > Mucilaginibacter sp. P4_E8. The sequence goes on along the minus strand of NZ_JBFUJG010000072.1, from coordinate 10,796 downwards.
AATGTTTTCATATTATTTATTGTTTAGATATCATTTGAATTATATCTATAAGACGGCGTTTATTTTCAATACGTTACAGGAAAAATGAAGTAAATAAAAAGCCCCGCATCGCGGGGCTCTCTACTTACATATTTAACACTAAACTAAAACTAAACTTTTATTTGAAAACACTGTAAACGTTGGTGATCTTCCAACCTTTACCGGTATTGGCAATGGTTACATAATTGCTGCGTACAAAACCATCAAATTGCATATCAACCTTAACAACAGCTAAATCAGAATTGCTTTCAACAATTGAAGTGCTGGTTGTGCAATCCTGGTCAACATTTTTGTTGGCTTTTAATGATTCGATCATTTCGTTTTTAGTAAAACTCAAAACACTTTTTCCGCGTAACATGCTGAATTTTGCTGATTGATCTATCACTTCATTTAACCCTTGTACTTTACCGCGGGTCATGGCATCAACATAAGTGTTGATAGCGTAATTTTTTGTTAAATTTTCGCCTTCTGTATTATCGTTTGCTTTTGCAGCGCCGCATACTATCAGTAAAGCTAAGCCAAGCATGATTGATTTTAAAGTTTTCATTGTATTGTTATTTAAGGTTATTTATTATTATTAATTAATTTTATACTCATAAGACATCAGCTATATCCCTAACGTTACAAGTAATGTTATAAATTTTGACGATTYAACAATCATTTAACATATTGCATGTTTTTTTAAATACTTAGCAACAAATAATATATTTAAGCACCTTTATGGTCGACTTTAACACCATTATTTTACAATTTGGAGAACAGGGCGAAAAAACCGGCTGGACCTATATTGAAATTCCGGCTGATGTAGCACAGGAAATGAAGCCCGGCAATAAAAAATCATTCAGGGTTAAGGGTAAATTAGACGAACTGCCGGTTGCCGGTATGGCCCTGATGCCTATGGGCGAAGGCAATTTTATCATGGCGCTAAAAAGAGAGATCTGTAAGGCCCTGCACAAACACCGTGGCGCCATGTTACATGTACGGATTGAGCCCGACGATGATTTTAAGTTCAGCGTACCTGCCGATTTGCTGGAGTGTTTTGAATTTGAACCTGAAGCAGGCGAGTTCTTTAACAGCATCGCTGAAAGCCACCGCGGCTACTTTATAAAATGGATAGACAGCGCCAAAACCGAACAAACCCGCGCCAACCGCATTGCCCACACCATAAATGCCATGGTACGCCGTATAGATTACGGGCAGATGCTGCGGGAGCAAAAGAAAGCGCGGGAGTGACCATATCTCACTGAAAAATTACAAGCCGTTTTGTAGCTATATATTCCGAATTACTTTATGTTTACAGTAGTTAAACATACCCAACCTAAATCTATATGACAACACTTGATCAAACCTGGCTTGAGCCGGCTGTAGGACAAAAAATCTACAAAATAAAAACAATTCAGGTTGCTACCTTTGTAGGAGGGCCATTAGTTGCCGGTTATTTGATGGCCGAAAACTATAAGGCTTTCAATGAGTACGGTAAGGCAAAAATGGCCTGGGTTTACTCCATCATTGCAACTATTGTGATATTTGGAGGAATATTTTTAGTTCCGGATTCTGTCAAGATCCCCAGGATAATTATTCCGCTGATTTATTCATGGCTTACCTACTTAATTGTACAGCAGTTACAGGGAGCTCAAATTAAAACCCATTTTACTGCCGGCGGACAAGCTTACACCATATGGAGGGCTTTATTGATCGCGCTGATTGGAACCATTATAACAGTAGCTGTGATTTTTGGCATCCTTTATTTTTTACCTGTAGATTGATCAATTGCACTTTGCCTGCTTATTGCTAAAGTCTATGATCACCTTTTTAAACCACCCCATAAATGGGACGGCAATGAATACTTAATCATTTTTTTCAAGCCACGGTGTTCATTGCCGTTGGCTTTAGCCAACGGATAAAAATGCATAAAAGCTGGCTTCAGCCAAAACCTACCCATAGTTAGATGGAGTTAACCAATTCCTTTCACATCAAAATAAATTTGCATTTATATAAGTACTTATATAAATTGCATCATGAATTTATATAAGCGTTTAGGATACCTGGTTTTGGGCAGCCGTTTGAGGCGCATCAGCGAATCTTTTTTGTCTGAGATCAACCGTGCTTATCAGCAGGAGGGTATTGAGTTTGAAGCCAGCTGGTTCCCTGTTTTTTATCTGCTGTCGCAACATGATACGTTATCAATAAAAGAACTGAGCGAGCATATAGAGGTGAGCCACCCCGCCGCCAGTCAGCTGATCACTAATCTTAAACAAAAAAAATTACTAACCACCACCACCAGCGCAACGGATGGCCGTAAACAACAGGTAACCTTTACCGACAAGGGCAGGGAGCTGCTTATGCGAATAAAGCCCATTTGGGATGCTGTTGATGCTTCCATGAACGAAATGATGAACAGTGAATTGGGTTGCAAGGAATTATTGCCGGCCATTACCGCACTGGAAAGCGCCCTGCAAACCTATCCCCTGGCCAATCGCATTAGTCGCAACCTTAGTAAACAACCTAAACCTATCCACCATGAATAGTATATTTAATTACGGTGCCGACCATTTAACCATAGGTATTTGCCTGGATATAGCAGCAGGTAAAACAAAGGGCATCATTAATGCCGAAGCTGATCAGGCTATCCGCGCGTCATGGCGCGAGGTGGAAAAAATTGTACATGCCCATCATCCCGTTTACGGTATCAATACGGGCTTTGGTCCGCTGTGTGATACGCGCATATCTGAGGCCGACACCAGCCTGTTGCAAAGCAATATCCTCAAAAGTCATAGTGTAGGTGTAGGCAAACCTATCCCGCAGGAAATTGCCAAACTGATGCTGATCACCAAGGTTCAGGCTTTGGCGCAGGGTTACTCCGGTGTTGCTCCCGAAACACTGCAGCGCATCATCTGGCATATTGACAATGATATTATTCCGGTGGTCCCTGAAAAAGGTTCGGTTGGCGCCTCCGGCGATCTGGCCCCGCTATCACATTTGTTTTTACCGCTGATTGGCTTGGGCAAAGTATATGAAAATGGCGAACTGATGCCAGCCAACGAATTGTTAAAAAAACATAATATACAGCCGTTAGTATTAGGCCCAAAAGAAGGCCTTGCTTTAATCAATGGTACACAATTCATATTGGCCTTTGCTGTAAAGGCGGTGCAGCGACTAAATGATGCCCTGAACCTTGCCGATCTGATCGGAGCCCTGTCATTAGAAGGGTTGATGGGGTCGGCAAGACCATTTGACGCGCGTTTACACGCCATCCGTCCGTTTAAAGGTACAAAGCTGGTAGCTCATCGCTTATTTACATTATTAACCGGATCAGAGATCAATTCATCACACGTAAATTGTGATAGGGTACAGGACCCATATTCGCTAAGATGCATGCCGCAGGTACATGGCGCATCACGCAATGCCTGGCTGCATTTAAAAGAACTGACTGAAATAGAGCTTAATTCGGTAACCGATAACCCGGTAATTTTTAATGCTGATGATACCATCAGCGGCGGTAACTTCCACGGCCAGCCGCTGGCTTTGCCGCTTGATTATGCCACCGTAGCCGCAGCGGAGCTGGGCAATATTGCCGATCGCCGTTGTTACCTCATGAGCGAAGGGCGTTACGGTCTCCCTAAATTGCTTACGCTTGATGCGGGGCTCAATTCTGGTTTAATGATACCGCAGTACACTACGGCGGCTTTGGTTACCGAGAATAAAACCTTGTGTTTCCCGGCCAGTGCGGATAGTGTGCCAACCTCTTTAGGGCAGGAAGATCACGTATCTATGGGTTCCATCAGCGGGCGCAAGTTGCACCAGGTGATAGATAACCTGGAATATATCCAGGCCATTGAACTGCTATACGCCGCGCAGGCTGTTGATTTCAGGCGACCGCTCAAATCAACCCCGGTTATTGAGGCGATACATGCGAAAGTAAGAGAGCACGTATCACATATACAAGACGACCGTGTTTTTGCAGACGACATTAACAACTTACATCAAATAATCACTGATGGTTCCTTATTGGAAATTGCCGATAACGCGGCCATCAGCAACCATATAAATCTCAGCCATGACGAGTTCGGAATTTATTAAAACCTATGCCAGCCATCCGGTGTATAAGGCACCGCGCGGTATGCAGCTGCATGCCAAAAGCTGGCAAACAGAAGCACCATTACGTATGCTGCTCAACAACCTTGATGGTCAGGTGGCCGAAAATCCTGATGAACTGGTGGTGTACGGCGGTATCGGTCAGGCGGCCCGTAACCCGGAATCGCTCCGGAAAATTATTGAGCTGCTGCTGGAACTGGATGAATATCATTCACTGCTGATCCAGTCGGGTAAGCCGGTGGGGATAGTCCGCAGTCACCCGGAGGCACCACGGGTTTTGATCGCCAATAGTAATTTGGTACCGGCATGGGCCAATTGGGAGCATTTTAACGAATTGCGCGCCAAAGGTCTCATGATGTATGGCCAGATGACCGCAGGTAGTTGGATCTACATTGGCACACAAGGTATTTTGCAGGGTACTTACGAAACTTTTGTAGAGTGCGGTAACCAGCATTTTAACGGTGACCTGTCAGGCAAGCTCATCGTAAGCGCCGGACTGGGCGGTATGGGTGGCGCTCAGCCGTTGGCCGCAACCATGGCAGGTGGTGTTTTTTTAGGTGCCGATGTTGATGCTACACGCATCCAAAAACGGGTAGATACGCAATACATCGACAGGATGACGCACTCGTATGACGAGGCTATAACCTGGATAAAAGAAGCCTTCGAAAAAAAAGAAACTTTGTCGGTTGGCCTTGTAAGTGATGCCGGCGATCTGTTGGCACACCTATTAAAAGACAATATTATCCCCGATATTTTAACTGACCAAACATCGGCGCATGACCCGCTGAACGGATATATTCCCAGCGGGTTATCATTAGCAGAAGCTGCCGCATTGCGTAAAAGTGATGCTGTGGGATACAAAAAACTATCCTTAAAAAGTATGGCCAGGCATGTAGGCTTCATGTTGGAATTAAAAAACAAGGGTGCCGTTACTTTTGATTATGGTAACAACCTGCGCGAGTTTGCCAAACAAGGCGGCGAGCCTGACGCTTTTAATTTCCCGGGATTTACACCGGCTTATATCCGTCCGCTGTTTTGTGAGGGTAAAGGGCCATTCAGGTGGGTAGCTTTATCTGGCGATCCGGAAGATATTTTTACTACCGACAGGGCACTGATGGAACTGTTTCCTGAAGACAAGCCACTAATCAAATGGCTTAAAAATGCGCAGGAAAAAATTTCCTTTCAAGGCCTACCTGCCCGCATTTGCTGGCTGGGCATGGGCGACAGGGAAAAGGCCGGATTGTTATTTAACGAGCTGGTAAAAACCGGCAAGGTGAAAGGCCCGATAGTGATCGGTCGTGATCATTTGGATTGCGGCTCAGTAGCGTCACCCAATCGTGAAACAGAATCAATGAAGGATGGCTCGGATGCGGTATCAGACTGGCCGCTGCTCAACCTGATGGCTAATGCCTCGGGCGGTGCCACCTGGATCTCGTTCCATCATGGTGGTGGGGTAGGCATGGGTTACTCCCAGCATGCGGGCATGGTAGTGCTTGCAGATGGTACCGACCGCGCGGCCACCTGCCTCAAACGTGTTTTGCATAACGACCCGGCATTAGGTATCTTCCGCCATGCCGATGCCGGCTACGACAAAGCACAGGAATGGGCAGATAAGTTTGGGTTGAAGGTGTGGTAGGAGAGCCCCACCCAACCCTCCCCTGAAGGGGAGGGCTTTAGGTTAAATTGTTAATTAATTAAAAAGTTTCTGAAAGTCTCCCCCTTCAGGGGGAGATTTAGAGGGGGCTGTTACTTATGAAAAAACTAATAGGTCCATTCACACAAATACTACCACTAACAGGGCTCCCGTTTAAAGGTGCCCTGACGGATGAGCAATTGCAGATCATCCCGCAGGGAGGGATATTGGTAGAAGATGGACTGATCATAGCGGTTGATAATTTTGAAAAACTAAGGTCAGCCAATCCATCGGCACAAATAGAAGAAGTAGTGGGTGGCCACGTGCTATTGCCGGGTTTTGTTGATTGCCATACGCACATTTGTTTTGYAGGCAGCCGGGCAAAGGATTATGCCCTGCGTACCGCCGGGAAAACCTACCTGGAAATTGCCAAAGCAGGTGGCGGTATCTGGGATTCTGTTACTCAAACCCGTGCCGCTGATGAGGCCACTTTAACTGATCTTTTATTAAAACGTGTGCAGCGCCATTTGGCCGAAGGTGTTACTACGATTGAAGTTAAAAGCGGCTACGGTTTAAGTATCGATGGTGAGTTGAAACAGTTAAAAGCCATCAAAGCAGCGGCAGATAAAACTCATGCAAGTCTTGTATCTACCTGCCTTGCAGCGCACATGCTACCCAAAGATTTTGATGGAACGCATCAGGAATATCTGAATCATATTTTACAAAACCTGTTGCCGGCCATTAAACAACAGCGACTGGCTAACCAGGTTGATATATTTATTGAAGAAAGCGCCTTTAATGCCAGCGATGCGCTAAATTACCTAAGCAAAGCCAAACAAATGGGTTTTGAAGTCACCGTTCATGCCGATCAGTTTACCACAGGCGGCAGCGAAGTAGCTATTAAAGCAAGGGCGGTTTCGGCAGATCATTTGGAGGCCAGTACTGATTATGAGATCAACATGCTTGCCAAATCTGATACGGTGGCTGTAACTTTACCTGGCGCATCTTTAGGATTGGGGATGCCCTACGCGCCTGCCCGTAAACTGCTGGATGCCGGGGCTTGCCTCGCCATTGCCAGCGACTGGAACCCCGGCTCGGCCCCAATGGGCGATCTGCTGATGCAGGCTGCAGTAATGGGTGCCGCCGAAAAATTATGTGCTGCCGAAGTTTTCGCAGGCTTAACATTCAGAGCAGCATCGGCACTAAAATTAAACGACCGCGGTATTTTAGCCAAAGGAAAGCTTGCCGATATGCAGGCGTATCCATGCAATGATTACCGGGAGATATTATATCAGCAAGGGAAATTGAAACCGGATAAGGTGTGGGTTTCGGGGATAAAAAATTAAAGTGGAGATATGTGCGATTCCTTCCCTCGGGAAGGGGGAGGAAGGGGTTTTAAAAACTTTGCAAGCTATATGGAAGTAGAACCCCCTCCCTGCTACTGCACAAACCAACCGCACCCCTCCCAAGGGAGGGAATTAGAATAGAAAAGAGCGATTGCTAAGACCAATGAATTAATGATACCAGTGAACTAATGAACCAATAAAATGAGCCAGAAACTAATAGAATGTGTACCCAATTTTAGCGAAGGTGTAAACCTTGATATTATAAAACAGATCACCAGCGAAGTGGAATCGGTAGAAGGTGTGCGCTTGTTGAATGTTGATCCGGGTAAGGCTACCAACCGCACCGTGGTAACGTTTGTGGGTGAGCCGGCAAAGGTTATTGAAGCTGCTTTCCGTGCCATTAAAAAGGCAGGTGAGCTGATTGATATGAGCAAACAAAAAGGGGAGCATCCACGGATGGGCGCTACGGATGTTTGTCCGCTGATACCCATTAGCAATATCAGTATGGAAGAAACCGCGGAGTATGCACGTCAACTGGCTAAGCGGGTTGGTGAGGAGTTGCAGATCCCGGTTTATTTGTATGAGCAGGCACAACCTAATAAAAGTCGCAGTAACCTATCGGTGATCAGGGCGGGAGAGTATGAAGGCTTTTTCAAGAAGATCAAACTTCCCGAATGGGCGCCCGATTTTGGTCCGGCGGAGAATGATGTAAAACGTGGTGCAACCGTGATCGGCGCGCGTGACTTTTTGGTGGCCTATAATGTGAACCTCAATACCACATCAACCCGCAGGGCAAATGCCATTGCCTTTGATGTACGTGAGGCTGGCCGTGTGTTACGTGAAGGCGACCCGGTGACCGGTAAAGCTATCACCGACGAAAATGGCAAACCCAAATCTATCCCTGGTTCATTAAAAGCGGTAAAGGCCATTGGCTGGTATATTGAGGAATATGGCGTGGCGCAGATCTCCATGAACCTGACTAATATTGAGATAACCCCGGTACACAAGGCTTTTGATGAAGTTTGCACCAAAGCCAATGAGCGCGGCATCCGTGTTACGGGCAGCGAACTGGTGGGATTGATACCCTTGAAAGCCATGCTTGATGCCGGTAAATATTTTCTGCGCAAGCAACAGCGCTCTGTTGGCGTAAGCGAAAAGGAATTGATCAAGATCGCCATTAAATCAATGGGACTGGATGAGCTCGGCCCTTTTATCCCGGAAGAACGTATTATTGAATATTTGTTAAAAGACAAGGCGGCCAGCAAACTGGTAAGCATGAGCCTTATTGATTTTGCCGATGAAACGGCCAGCGAAAGCCCAGCGCCGGGCGGAGGTTCCATTTCGGCTTACGTGGGTGCTTTGGGTGCTTCACTTGCTGGTATGGTAGCTAACCTGAGCTCGCATAAAAAAGGTTGGGATAACCGCTGGGAAGAATTTAGCGATTGGGCCGAAAAAGCCCAGCTTTACAAGGATGAACTGATCAGTTTGGTTGATCTGGATACTACGGCGTTCAACCGCATTATGGAATCATTTAGTTTACCTAAGTCGACGGATGAAGAAAAAGCCGCAAGGGATAAAGCCATACAGGATGCTACACGCTATGCCATTGAAATTCCGTTTAAAGTGATGCAGGCCGCATTGAACAGTATGGAAGTGATCAAGGCGATGGTTGAAATAGGTAATCCTAATTCCGTAACTGATGCCGGTGTTGCTGCTCTTTGTGCCCGTACTGCCGTTTTAGGCGCTTTTATGAACGTGAAGATCAATGCCTCGGGCTATAAGGATAAGGATTTTGTGGTGGATATTATTTACCGCGGCAATGAGATAGAACGCAAAGCCATTGCTTTGGAAGCAGAAATTATTGAGTTGGTGAATGGGAAGATAGGGTTGTAGGGCGATTTATAAGGTTAATAGGTATAAAAATTTGTCATTGCGAGCGTAGCGCGGCAATCTCTACTTATGCAGGTCAACTATACAAGTTTGCTCTGTACAGCTTAGAGATTGCTTCGTACCTCGCAATGACGTTATTTTATAATAAATAAAACGGCGATAGATGTCAATCTACCGCCGTTCTGATATTGTAAAAATCCATGGACCATCGTCTATGGACTATCGACCAATTTAAAACCGATACCTCACAAACGCCTCCATGGCCTCATATTCAGCCAGGCCAAGGCGGTCATAACGCTGGGCGGTATCCCGGGTGCGGTCCTCGGCACGTACCCAGAACTCGCGGGCATCATCACCCGGGAACACCGGGCGGTCCTTTTGCGACTGGTGTTTGAAGATAGCATTCCGCTTGCGGATCACCTCCTGCGGTGAAAGCGGCACCGCCATTTCAATCTCATAGGTCTCAAACTCATGCCATGCCCCGCGGTACATCCACAGCCAGCAGTCTTTTACCCATTCCTCGGTGTCTTTTAAACGGTCCAGGGCAGCCAAAATGATGTTAAAACAAACCAGATGGGTACCGTTCGGATCGGCAAAATCACCGGCGGCAAAAATCTGCTGCGGTTTTATTTTTTGCAGCAGGTCGATGGTGAGCTGGATATCCGCCTCGCCCACGGTGTTCTTCTTGGTTTTGCCGGTTTCGTAAAAAGGCAAAGCCATAAAATGGATATGGTCATCATGCAAACCCGCGTAGCGGGCCCCCGAGATGGCCTCGGTTTTGCGGATAAAACCCTTCACATTGCGGATCTCCTGGGTATCGATCTGGTTCGGCTGTTTCTGCGGGAAAAAAGCACGCATTTCCTCGTATAACTTTTTCAGGTGCGCGGTATCCTCGCCAATGCTGTTGGTAAAATCAATGGCAAACTCCATGTAACGCAACACATCATCATCCCAAACGGCGGTATTACCCGAAGTCTGGTAAGCCACATGCACCTCATGCCCCTGATCTACCAGACGAATGAACGTACCCCCCATGGAGATCACGTCATCATCGGGGTGGGGCGAAAAGATGACAGACCGTTTTTTAGCCGGCAAAGCCCTTTCCGGCCTTTGCGAATCATCGGCGTCGGGCTTACCACCCGGCCAGCCGGTAATGGTATGCTGGATCTGGTTAAAAATATCAATATTGATGTTGTATACCGGCCCCTGCTCTACGGCCAGCTGCGCCATCCCGTGGTTATTGTAATCCTCCTCGGTCAGCTTCAGTACCGGTTTGCCGATGGTATCAGCCAGCCAGATCACCGCTTTTTTCTTCAGTACCTTATCGTCCCAGGAACAGTCTTTCACTAACCAGGGGGTATCAAAACGGGTAAGCTCGGAAGCGGCGGCCTCATCCAGTACAAATTCCACATTGTCGGATAATTGCAGGTAAGTAGCCGGTACATCGCCCGACATTTCGCCTTCCACGGCTTTTTTAATGATGGGGGCTTTCTTTTTGCTCCAGGCCATCAGGATGATCTCGCGGGCCTTGAAAATGGTACCGATACCCATGGTGATGGCCTTGGTCGGCACATTGGCCTTGCCGCCAAAGTCCCTTGAAGCGTCATTCCGGGTCAGGTCGTCTAAAGTCACCAGCCTGGTACCCGAGTTGGGAGCCGAACCCGGCTCATTAAAACCGATGTGACCGGTACGGCCGATCCCGAGGATCTGCAGGTCCAAACCGCCCAGTTCCTCGATCTGGTGTTCATAAGCCAGGCAAAAAGCCACCACGGCATCCTGGTCCAGGGTACCAT
>NZ_JBFUJG010000071.1:0-26604 GCF_056401495.1 Mucilaginibacter sp. P4_E8 | reverse complement strand
TATTAGATCTGGATAATACCATATATCCCGTAAGCTCAATTGCTGAATATTTGTTTAATAAAGTATTTGAATTTTTGGATAGCCTGGCGGATGAATTAAGTATAGATGAAATAGATAAGGCAAAGGAAGAAATGAAAAGAAGGCCATATCAATGGGTTGCGGATAAATATAATTTCAGTGAAGCCGCTAAAAACAAAGGCCTCGACCTGCTTAAAAATCTTGAATATGATTTACCAATGCAACCTTATGAAGAGTATAAGTACATTAGCGACACCAAAATAGTTAAATTTTTAGTTACTACTGGTTTTACCAAATTGCAACGGAGCAAAATAAAATTATTGGGTATAGAGCACGATTTTAAAGCAATTTATATAGTTGATCCTGAAGTATCATCAGAAACAAAAAAGGACATTTTCGCAATCATCATGAATACCAATGACTTCAAACCTGAAGATTTGCTGATCATTGGTGATGACCCTGAATCAGAAATAAAAGCAGCAATAACTTTAGGTATAGATACGTTTTTATTTGACCCTGAAAACAGGCATCCAAACGCACAGGTAAATCACTCGTCAAAAAGCCTTAAAGATGCGGTTTCATTGTTTGCTTAGCCTGTGATTTCATTTTTCAATACTTTAACCGTAACCAAAAGCTGACCTAAATGCCGCATAGTATGTTCTGCCGCATGTACATACAAACCAATCACCGTTGATGGCAGTTGCGACCTGCCAACGCCACGAACTTGCGTCAATACCTGTTCATCAGTTTCGACTAATTGATTTATAGCATTATCAACCTGGATATTAAACTGCATGACAAGATCGGTGGTATGTATATTTTCAGTTGTTTTGCCTTCGGCTGCTAAATAGCTCAGCTGATCCTCAGTAAGCCCCGCTCCTTTTGCATAAGTAAAAAGCCGGTTAAGCACACCTGTTAAATGTTGTAAATGAAATCCCGGCGATGCCATGCCGGCTACTTTATGCCATAATAAAGCGTCAGGAAAACCATACATTAAATCATTCAGCTCCTCCCTGGCCTGTAAAAGTGCATGTGCTACGGGTTGCAGCAATGCTGGTATGCTGTTTAAAGGTCCGCGGAGCCAAACCTCGGGTTTATTTGCTGTTGCCATTTTTATTTATTGTTATTAAGCATGGTCTTTACCTCATCATGATTAAATAAAAAACAGTCGTTTTTTCATTATCCGAAGAATTTTGAACATGTGTTTATATATTAATGTGATAAAATGTCCGTTTTCAAAATTAATTAAAAACCATTTGGCTTTATGGTATGGGTATTGCTATTCATAAGCAAAAATTAACTATACTTATATCCATGATTGCTACTTGCCAAAAAAAGACCTTTATCCCCGCCCTACTATGTGGTCTTTTTGTACTTCTCCTTACTTTTCAAAGCTGTAAAAAAAAGCATTCGGAAATAGCTGACCAACTTTTCAAAGTAACTCAGAATAAAGCTTTCAAGGATATTGACCCGGATACCCTTGCTGCAACACTCAAAAATGAACTTACTGCTCAAAAATTGAAAATTGCTAATGAACATGTAATCGAATCTTATTTTAAGGCAAACGATTACCAGCCTGTTTTAGTAATGAACCATTTGTTTAACGGTGATCTGAACGTTTTAACAGATTATTATAACAAAATCAATGAGCATGGTCTTGATAAAAAACCATATCATGCCGAAGCTATCAAAGCACTGGTTACTAAATTGCAGGATAAAAACGGCATTAAAACAACTGCCGAAGCCTATCATGACCTGGCAGAGCTTGAGTTATTGACCGCAAGTTCCTTGTTAAAATATTCAAACGCACTGCAATATGGCGTTATCAATCCTAAAAAAATATATTCCAGATATTTTACAGCCACTAAGCGGCCAGACAGTGCAACTATGAAAAAAGCACTGCGGACAACTGATCTAAGAGCTTACCTGGACAGTATCCAGCCCACCGATCCACAATATAAAGCTTTACAAAAAGCATTTTTAGAAGGTGTTACACTTGATGGCTTATCAAAAGAAGAAAGCAGGCGTTATCTGTTGGTTAATCTTGAACGTCTGCGCTGGAAGAATAAACCTACTGAATCTAAATATGTTATCGTAAATATTCCTGATTTTAAACTTAATGTGATAGAAGATGGAAAATCTGTTTTAAATATGAAGGTTTGTGTTGGCCAGGGCCGTAACATGGATCAGCGATGCAGCCTGATATCATATGCCGACAGTGACAGGTATGATAAGCCATTTCCGCGTGAAACCCCCCAGTTAAGCAGCATGATCCATAGCGTTGAGGTAAACCCCATGTGGAACATACCGCGAAGTATTGCCACCAAAGAGATCATTATTGAGGCAGCGGATGACCCCTACTATTTATCCAATAAGAGCATTGACGTTTACAAGGACGGGGTTAAAATTGAAGATCCGGAAACAATTGATTGGTCAACAGTAACAAAAGACAATCTGGAATATGATTTTAAACAACGCCCGGGTGCTGATAATTCATTGGGTAAGATAAAATTCCTGTTCAAAAACAGAAGCAGTGTTTATCTGCATGATACACCTGCAAAAGAAGCCTTTGGGCATGCTATGCGCGCAGTGAGCCATGGTTGTGTACGTTTGGGCGATCCGCAGGGCCTGGCAAAGAACCTTTTTGGTGAGGGGGAAGATTATGATACCATAACTAAAGATATGGACGAAGATAATCCTGACCCAACCAATATTGCATTACCTAAAAAAACACCAATATACATAACCTATGTTACCTGCTGGGCCGATGACAACGGCACATTACAATACAGGCATGATGTTTACGGGTTAGATGTGGTACTTTATGCACATTTAAAAATGCTGATAGGCGATATAAAAACAAATGCCCGGTTATTAGCCAGGCATAGCGATTCAGGTTTATAATTGGATAATATTAAATTTAAAGTTTGGCCAGATCAAAAGCCGTTGTATCGGCGGCAATAAAATTCAATGGCGCTGTTTCATCAAGGTATTTTGAAGTATACCTATCATCATTACCACTGATAAAGAGAACCGTTTTACCTGATATTGTATTAATTACCTTGTTTACAACTTTGGGTGATACAGCCGGACAACCAAAACTACGTCCTACATATCCTTTACGATCAATAGCAGCCTGACTAACATAACTGGCTGCATGAATTACAATATCGCGCATCCGGGCATTGCTGTTAAAACCAGAATCCAAGCCATCTAACCGTAACGAACGGCCATGCTTACCCATATATACATTATCGGTCAGATAAAATCCCAGACTGCTTTGGTGTGAGTCGTTCCTGTCCGAAAAATGGTTGGCCATTTCATCGCCACTTCCCTGTCCGTGGGCAACCCATGTGTTTAACAATAATTGTTTACTTAGCAAATCAATTATCCACATGCGTTTTTCACGGCTTGATTTATTGAAATCAACAACCGTAAGTACAGCGCTGTTCTCTGGTAATTTATGAGCAAGTTTTAAATTTGTATAACCTGTAACTGCTTTTTCAAATACATCAAAGGCTAAACCAGACTGTTGCAAACTGGCTGCCTGGTACAGATTATTTACGTACTGATTAAATAATTCCTTTGCATTTAGAGTTGAATTTACCTTTCCATCTGATTTGTTCGCACCTGCGGATCTCCAACTAATAACCGTTCCTGACAATAATAAAACCGCTAATGTGACACACCAAAAATGTTTCCTCATACTTGTTTTGAGTTTAATGTTTAATCAATAAGTTAAATTAGCAATAGGTTTAATTGACCGGATTAGGAAACCGGTCAATTACAAATGTATACTTTTTTACTTAATTCAAAATCATTTTAATATATTTTTTACTAAAATGAAAATAAATTTAAAATAAAGAAAATTTCCGCGTAATTATACGGTTATACGAACAGAGGTAATAAAAAGTTGAAAATATCTATTTAACCCATTTAATTTTTTCTTCGAGCGAGATATTTCTTTTTCCTTCGGGATGCTGGTCTGCATAACCCAGGTACAGCACACCCATCACATGGTCTTCTTCTCTTAGCTGTAGAAATTCTTTCATCGCGGGTTTTAAAATTGCGCCACCTGTACTCCAGAACGATGCCATATTTAAGGCAGTAGCACCAAGCAGGATGTTTTGAATAGCGCTCGAAACTGCCGCAAGCTCTTCAAATGCTGGAATTTTAGGCAGATCGCCACGCTTCATGGTAGTAATTATAACATGCGATACCTTATCGCCTTGATGCTGAAAATTAGTATAAACAGTTTCATTAAAATTCTCAGAGCTTACGCTTTGCTTGTATAATTCAGCATGTTGCAGGCAAAATTCAGCAGGATTTTCATAAACAGTAAATCGCCAGGGTTCGGTGTATCCATGGGTTGGCGCCCAATCAGCAAGTTCCAATAATGCGGCTACATGCCCGTTTGGTATCTTGTGGCCATTCATCATAGCTGGTTTAACAGACCGACGGGTTTTAATAATGTTAGATATAGTAGTGAAAGTTGCAGAATCCATGTTATTAGCTATATGTTCAGAAGAACGCAAACTTAAAAAAATAAAGAAAAAAGGAAATATTAAAAATGAGATGTGACCGATTAAAGACTAAAGCCCACGAAAAGCGTTCAGTAAATCTCAAATATCCTGCAACTAAAAAATTGCAGGATATTTAGCTGGGTTAGCTTCGTTCATCATAGCGTAAACAGCTTCAATGATATCATCTACAGAAGGTTTGCTGAAATAATCACCATCAGAACCATAAGGTGGGCGATGCTCTTTTGCGGTTAATGTTCTTGGTTGCGCGTCAAGCGAGTAATAACCATTCTCTGTTTCTACTATTTTTTGGGTTATATATGCCGAAGCCGCACCGGGTACATCCTCATCAATAACCAGCAGTTTGCTGGTTTTCTTTAGAGAATCACCACAAACATTCTCTGTATCAAACGGATATAAGGTTTGCGGGTCAATAACCTCGATATGAATATCCATTTTCTCCAGTTCGGCAGCGGCCTCCAATACAATGCGTAAGGTAGAGCCGTAAGACACAACGGTAACATCGGCGCCGTCTCTTAAAATCTCAGCTTTACCCAACGGAACAGTAAATTCGCCAACATTATCAGGTAGCTTTTCTTTTAAGCGGTACCCGTTAAGGCTCTCAATAACCAATGCAGGTTCATCACCCCTTAACAAGGTGTTGTACATTCCCGCGGCCTGTGTCATATTACGTGGCACACAAATATGGAAACCCCGCATAGAATTTAAGATCAGGCCCATGGGCGACCCTGAATGCCATATGCCCTCTAACCGATGTCCACGAGTACGGATAATAAGCGGCGCTTTTTGTCCGCCACGGGTACGATAGCTCAAACTCGCTATATCATCGCTTAAAACGGTCATGGCGTATATCAGGTAGTCAAGGTATTGTATCTCAGCTATAGGTCTTAAACCACGCATAGCCAAACCCATACCCTGCCCAATAATAGTTGCCTCGCGAATACCAGTATCCGTAATACGCAGATCGCCATATTTATTTTGCAAACCGGCAAAACCCTGATTCACATCACCAATTGCGCCAACATCTTCACCAAAAGCAACAATACTTTTATCCCGGTCAAAATTGATATCAAAACAAGCGTTCAATACTTCACGACCATCTAAAAGCCGTGCATCATCACTATATATGGCAGCCACAACAGGCACATTTAAAGGTGATTGTGGCGTATCAGTAAATAGCTTTGAATTAAAACGCTCATCATTTTTTACCATTTCGGCATTAAACCAATTTAATAACGATTGTCTTTCTGCTGAATTTTCACGTGTGGTAATCCGTAAAGTTTTACGTATAGCAGCTATTATATCTTTACGACCGGCATCATAGCTTGAACGCAAAGTAGATGAAATATCTAATAATTCATCTTTTGCAGCAACATTATATGCCAGTTCATCTATCAATTTGGCTGCTTCATCCAATTCAGTATTTATTACACCAAGCAGTTCGCTGGCAGCTTCGCGCTGGCATTCGCGCACATATTTTTTGGCCTCGGTTTCCAGCTCATCCAGTTCAGCTTCTGTTGAAATGGCCGAAGCTATCATCCACTCGCGCATTTTAAGCAGGCAGTCATGATCATCCTCCCAGGTCAGGCGGTCCTTTGTTTTATAACGCTCATGCGAGCCTGATGTTGAATGCCCTTGTGGCTGCGTCATTTCAACAACATGGATCAGTACCGGTACATGCTGCTCACGGCAAAGCGCTATGGCACGTTCATAAGTTTCGCAAAGGGCAATGTAATCCCAACCCCTTACTTTAAATATTTCATAACCATTAGTTTCTTTTTCGCGTTGAAAACCTTTTAGTATTTCAGAAATATCCTCTTTTGTAGTTTGTAGCTTTGCCGGTACCGAAATAGCATAGGCATCATCCCAAACCGAAATAGCCATAGGTACCTGCAGTACACCGGCAGCATTAAATGTCTCAAAAAACAAACCTTCGGAGGTGGAGCCATTGCCTATTGTACCAAAGGCAACTTCATTACCATTAACTGAAAACTGCTCAAGGTATTCAAGTTCCTTATTTTGACGATATAATTTTGATGCATAAGCTAAACCAAGCAACCGCGGCATATGGCCACCCGTGGTTGATATATCAGATGAGCAATTCATGGTTTCGGCTTGGTTTACCCAGCTGCCATCAGCATTAATAAATCTTGTAGCATAATGACAGTTCATTTGGCGGCCTGCCGATGCAGGGTCCTTTTCAATATCAGGATTGGCGTAAAGCTGGGCAAAAAACTCTTTCAGGTTGCTCATACCTGTAGCAAACATAAAAGTTTGGTCGCGATAATACCCGGCACGCCAATCGCCGGCACGAAATGCCTTTGCCATAGCCAATTGGGCAACTTCCTTACCATCGCCAAATATTCCAAACTTAGCTTTACCAGTCAATACTTCTCTTCTACCTATTAAACTGGCCTGTCTGCTTTCAAAGCCAATACGGTAATCATCGATCACAATTTTTTTGAAATCATCAAAACTTAACTCAGCAGTATTAAATTTACTGGTTGCACGTATGGTAGTTCCGGGCATATATAATTTCGTTTAGACGGTAAAATTATAAAATTCTATTCTGTATTTGGCAAACTAACAATAAAACATAGAGTTTTACGAATAGTTTTTAAATTACGTTAAACCTTATATATTTGTATTAATCAAACAAACACATGAAAAAGATATTAATGATTTGCGCGGTAATTTTAGGCTTTGCCTTTACTGCATCAGCACAGGATAGCCAGAAAGCCGAGTTTAAATTTAACGAAGAAAAACACGACTTTGGCAAAATACCTCAGGGTACACCTGTAACCACCGTTTTTGAATTTACAAACGTTGGTAAAGAACCACTTATTTTAACTGAAGTAAGACCAACCTGTGGCTGTACTATTGCTGATTATACTAAAACACCTGTAAAAAGTGGCGACAAGGGCTCCATCAAAATCACTTACAATGCAGCTGCTGCAGCACCTTTTAACAAAACAATTGTTGTTAAATCAAACGCGGTTACACCCGAAAAGTATTTGAATATTATTGGCGAAGTTGTAGCTAAACCGGCATCGAGCAAATAAAACAAGGCAAGCCTGATTAAAAAAGCCCCTTGCTAAACAAAGGGGATTAAAAATACTGTTAAAGACCCTTTAAAGGGTCTTTTTTCGTTTACAGGAGTATATAAAACAACAATACTTTCTTTTTTACTAATTTTGCATATGCCAAAAATATCTCAAAAAGGGCAGCGAATGCCCGCATCACCTATACGAAAACTAACGCCTTATGCTGATAAAGCTAAGCTGGAGGGCAAAAAAGTTTACCATTTAAACATTGGCCAGCCAGATATTGAAACCCCCGAAGGCATGTTAAATGCCATTAAAAATATTGATTTTAAGGTTTGGGCCTACACCCCATCAGAAGGTACATTAAGCTATCGCAAAAAACTTACGGAATACTATAACAAACTGGGTTACAATATCAATCCGGAAAATATCATTGTGACCACAGGCGGGTCAGAAGCTATTACGATAGCTATGATGGCCTGTCTGGATTCGGGCGATGAAGTGATCATCCCTGAGCCATTTTATGCTAATTACAATGGTTTTGCCAGTCAAAGCGACATTGTAGTTAAACCCATACTTTCATTTATTGATAACGGTTTCGCCTTGCCTCCTATAGGCGAATTTGAAAAACTCATCACTGATAAAACCAAGGCTATTATTATTTGCAATCCTAACAATCCTAGCGGTTATTTATACTCAAAAGAGGAATTGGAAGCATTAAAAGAACTGGCCTTAAAGTATGATCTTTATCTGTTTTCGGACGAGGCTTATAGGGAGTTTTGTTACGATGGACGTACATTTATATCCCCAATGCATTTAAATGGACTGGATGAAAATGTTATCGTGCTGGATACCGTGAGCAAACGTTATAGTGCCTGTGGAGCCCGGCTTGGTTGCCTGATCACTAAAAACAAAGCAGTTTTAGACGCGGGATTGAAGTTTGCACAAGCCCGACTTAGTGCCGGTATGGTTGAGCAAATTGCCGGTACAGCAGCCGTTGATACCCCTGATTCATACTTTGAAGCGGTAAATAAGGAGTACACCAGTCGCAGAAATACCCTGGTTAGTAAATTGAACAAAATGAATGGCGTTTATTGCCCTAATCCGGGTGGCGCTTTTTATGTAGTAGCTAAATTACCCATAGATAATGCCGACAAGTTTTGCCAATGGATGCTGGAAACTTTCAGCTATAATAACCAAACCGTGATGATGGCACCAGCGACGGGGTTTTACAGTACTCCCGGAGCCGGATATAATGAAGTACGTATGGCTTATGTGTTGAAAAATGAAGACCTGCAAAGTGCCATGATCTGCCTGGAAGAAGCTTTAAAGGTTTATCCGGGGCGTGTAGATACTGAAAGCAAAAAGCTTAAGGCCGAAAGCATATAATATTTGCCTAAACCGCTCAAAAACTGTATTTTTGTAAGCTTAGCTTTAGCCTTTCGGCTTTCGCCACTAAAAAATGGGGTCGACCGGAATTGACAGGATGGAGATAAGTAGGTAAGCATGCAGCGCGTTGGGTGAATTAGCGCTTAAATCTGAACGCTCAAACTTACAAATGGCGAAAATAACTACGCCTTAGCTGCTTAATTTAGAATTAAATAGCTTTTGTCCCGCCGGTTTTCCGTTCTGTTGAATCGGCAATCGGGGCATCGAAAAACGGAACTGGCCAGCTTAATGGTGTGCATAGCAGGCGAGATAAAGCACCTAAGGAAGACGGTACAGGTAAGCGACTGACCTTCCCCTTCCCTACAATTAAACAGAAGCTAAGCATGTAGAAAGCTTACCTTATACCATGTTTGGACGAGGGTTCGAATCCCTCCGGCTCCACTATTAAGATTATCAAAAAACAACAAAAGCCTGTAAATCAAAAATTTACAGGCTTTTGTTGTTAAAAACAGACTAAAACCATCGAGTAATAAGTGCATTGGGGTGTCGAAATTTTTTTCGTAAAATCAATTTTGCCCGCCTCATCGCTCAACCTGACCCGGTTAAAAACCGACAAAAAAAGCCGTTTCAAATAAATTGAAACAGCTTTTTACTGAAAAAAACAGACAGTTATTAGTTTTTGTATAGGGGTATTAAAATCATATGACTTTTTTATCTGCCGATAAGCTTGTTATACAACTGCTCATTTCCGGACATTGGCCAAATATATGCCGGGTCTGCCGGGTTAATCTGCGGAACATTTGATTTAGCAGGAATAGGAAGTCCCAACCTTAAAAGATCGGCCCATCTCAAGCCTTCACCCAAAAACTCAATATTTCTTTCCTGCAAAATGGCGCTGGTGAGGTCTGTAACACCTTTAGGGAAACTGGCTTCTGTATAAACAGTTGAGGTATCAGATCGTCCTCTTACCGCGTTCAGCAGCGCTATGGCCTGGCTATCTAATGAATTGGTACTGCGTGCACGGGCTTCGGCTAAATTCAACAAAACCTCGGCATACCTTATTACAGGCACCCAATCATTATACGGGGAACCAAGTGGCCACTTAGTAAGATAGGTATGGCTTTTACCAACCAGGATAAACCCCCTTCTGGCATCGGCAGCTTTCCAGTTCGGATCGGCTATTACCCCGCTTAGGTTTAAATAAAACTCACCAGTACCCACGCTATTAAAATAATCGGCAAGCGCATTCTGACCACCCGGCGCCTCAGTAGGCGTAAATGGCTCAGAAAATATAGATTCGGTTGTGGTATAGGGGTTTTTAAAAACATTGGCAACAGAAGCTTGCAACGCGTTGGGCACACCGCTTTTTGCCGTAAACGGTGCCGTGGCGTTTACAATTTTGTTAGCTTCGGTAATTACATTACCATATTGCTGCATGCTTAAATAGACGCGGGTTTTAAAAGCGATGGCCGAGTTTTTATGTGCCCTGATGGTATTGGAAGTTGCATCGGGATAAGTAGATGGCAGATCGGTTTCGGCGGCATTCAAATCTGCTATTACCTGCGTGTAAACCTGGCCAACTGTTGCAGGAGCAAGATCAAAATTGGCATATTGCGAATTTCCTGTTAAGCGCAGGGGCAAACCAGGTTTGGAGCCTGCACCATTAACATAAGGCTGGCAATACATTTGCAGCAAAGCATAGTAAGATAATGCCCTTACAAACTTAGCTTCGGCCACATAATTTGCCGATACTGCCGGGCCAACAACCTTTGCTCCGCCCGCAGCCATGCCATCAATAAATAAATTGCAGTTATTAATAGTTAAATAGGCCTGCGACCACAAATTTAAAACCTCAGAACTTGTACTGGTTACGGATTCGGTCCAGGTTTGGTAAGCGGTTACTGAATTCACAGAAGAGTTGATCCAGTTTTCGGCTTTAACATCATTGTATATCTGGTACCTGCCGCCATAAAGCTGTCCACTTTTTAAGCTTGTATATAAACCTAAAACCTGGCTTGAGATACGGGCAGAGGTAGAAAACGGAGCACCATCCTGGTTAGAGACAGAGGTTTGTGACACAGGATATAAATGATCTTTCTGACAGGCAGAACAGCTCAATAATGCAATGCCTATAGCATATATAAATTTCTTTTTCATTTCCTTTAATTTAATAGTTAAAACTTAACCGAGAATCCTGCTGTTAAAGTGCGGCCGTTAGCTGCGGTATTTCTGTCGACACCAGGTGAACTGTTTGTTGTTCCGTTTGAGGAAACTTCCGGATCCGGACCAGGATATTTTGTGAAAATAAACAGGTTTTGCCCGCTAACATATACCCTTACGCTTGATATACCTACTTTTTTCAGCAGGTTTTTGGGCAGGGTATAACCAAAATTTATAGTTTTAACCTTCAGGAAATCACCTTTGTACACGTTAAAATCTGTAGGGAAAGAAGTGCCGTTTGATACGTTATCACCAAAAACCACTTTAGGATATTTTGCTACCTGCCCCGGTGCTGTCCAGTGGTCAAGTATATCGGTAGAGTTGTTCCAGAAACGCTGGTCGGTTAGTGTGGCTGCGGTTCCGTAGTAAACATAAAACCCAAGCTGGTACGTTAACAAAACATTCAGATCAAAGTTTTTATAATGAAAAGAGTTGCTTATACCGCCCACTTCTTTAGGGGTTGCCCTGCCATAATCAACAGCATCGGCCGTTTGGTTAATTTGATTAGGAGCACCGGAAGCAGTTAAATACGGCGTGCCATCGGGATTAAAATAATGGGTTGTTCCGTTGAATGTATATAAAACCTTTTGGCCTTTACCATTGATAAAGATCCTGTCGCCGGTAGCCGGGTCAACACCTGCAGAGCGAATAATGTACAAATCGCCCACAGAGCCACCTACTTTGTTAATATTGGCAATTTCCAGGCTTGATGTAGAATAAGTAAAGGAATTTGTGCCGGGTATTAAGGAGGTGATTTTGTTTGTATTAAAGCTGATGTTAAAATTAGCGCTCCATTTAAAACCTGTTGATCTGATGATATCAGCATCAATATTAAATTCAAACCCTTTGTTATACATAGAGCCTATATTAACCGGGGGATTAGTGGCCAAACCACCGGAAGGGGCTGTAGGAACATTAAATATTAAACCGGTGATATCATTTTTATAATAACCAAAGTCGCCGGTAATCCTGTCGCCAAATAAACCAAAATTAAACCCGATGTCTGTTTTGGTACTTGTTTCCCAGCCCAGGTTGTCATTACCTGTTTGGCTTGGAGCAAGTGTGGCATTACCGTTAAAAAGGCTATTGGCATAAAATCCGTAAGAACCATAATCATTTAACCCGCTATTGTTACCAACCTTACCATAGCTCCCCTTCAATTTAAAGCTGCTGAATACTTTATCAAGTTTCAGGTTTTCCCAGAATTTCTCTTTTGCAATTTCCCAGCCTAAACCAACACCCGGGAAATAACCATATTTACGGCCCGAGCCAAAAGCTGAAAAACCATCTTTACGAAGCGTAGCGGTTAAAAAGTACTTTTTATCAAAATCATAATTTAAACGACCGAAAAAAGAAACCAGGTAGTTCTCGCTGTTGAGTAAGGATGATGCGGGAACGGTATTGATCGCATACCCGGCCTGTATTTGGTTAAACGCCGGGTCTGAAAGTGTGGTGCGCGTTAAACCATAACCATACGTTAGGCTGCGCTGTTGCTCATTACCTAACAATAATGAAAAATTATGGTTTCCGAATGAATGATCAAACTGGGCTATATTATCCCAAACTGTTCTTTTATATTGAGCATAAGTATCGGCAACACTTGCATTATTGGTAACAACCCCATTGCTGGCAACCGAAAAATTTGATATGGGATTAAAAAATGTATCGCTGGTGAAATATAAGTAATCAATACCATAGGTAGTTTTCAGTGTAATCCATGGCAGGGGATTCAATTGCAGGTAAACATTACCGGTAGCATGATTAATTTCATTATTGGCACGGTCAAGGTCAAGCGCAGGTTGCGGGTTCGGATAACTTATGGCATACCCTTTATTATTCATCACCCCTATTGATCCGTTTGCCGGATTCAGATTATAACTACCATCATTATTATAAGGAGATAAGTTGGATGGAAGCAATAAAGCAAGACGCCCTAACCCGGCTGTGCTGTAGGCCTCTCCCACTAATGAGCCCGATGATGTAGCAGCATAATTCTGATTATCGGAGTAACCCAACTTGGCACCCATTGAAATTATTTTGCTGGCTTTATGATTCAGATTAAAAAGTATACCCTTGTTGGTAAAGTCGTTTTTCTGTATCACACCCTCCTGCTTGCTGTAATTGGATGATAGGTAATAAGTGGTTTTATCTGTACCTCCTGATACACTCACCGAGCCATTGTATGACTTACCAGTTCTGTAAATTAACTTTTCCCAATCGGTATCAATAGGTTTACCATCCGGACCGGGCGTTAAAGTAGCATAATAGCTATTTTCATTAAATAAACCCGCGTTAACCATCGCCTCGTTTTTTAGCGCCACATATTGGGCCGCGTTTAAAACCTTTGGCAAGCGGTTTACTTTAGTTACCCCCATCCAGCTATCAACACTTACTACAGCATTGCCTTTTTTACCTTTTTTGGTAGTTACAAAAACAACCCCGTTTGCTGCACGGCTACCATAAATAGCTGTAGCGGAAGCATCCTTGGCAACATCAATACTTTCAATGTCTTCCGGGTTAATATTTGATAGCGGGTTGCCACCAGCTTCGCCACCAACCAAATTCTCACTAAAAGCAGGTACACCGTCTACCACGATAAGCGGCTGCGAACCCAGTGATATGGAGTTTGTACCCCTTATATGAAATATCGGAGCCGTATTTAATACGCCATTAGGAACGGTAACCTGCACACCCGACGCCCTGCCACCCAGCGACTGTACAAAATTCTGCACCGGTTGTTCAACAAGTGCACTTCCTTTAACCTGTGCAATACTGCCCACATTGTCTCTTTTTAATTGGGTGCCGTAGCCAACAACCACAACCTCGCTTAACTGTCTTTGATCAGGATCTAACGCAACATTAACAACACTGCCTGTTATTTCAACCGGTTTTGCCTGATACCCTATAAAGGTAAATATCAACGTTTGCGGCCCTTTGCTTACCTGGATGGAAAATTTACCATTTGGATCGGTTTGAGTGCCTTTTCTGGTACCCTTTAAGGTAACACTGGCACCGGGAATCGGTCGTCCGTCGTCTTTGCCGGTTACGGTTCCGGTGATTGTTCGGTCTTGCGCATAGGCATGGGATGCCAGCAACAATAAAACCCACATACAGTTAAGTAATAGTTTTTTCATTGAAATAAATTATATGATCAGTTAATAGTAATTTGTTCTGAAAGAACCAGCCCCGGGCTATACTTAAGCTTGCGGGGATAAAATGAGGTTATGGCTTTAAGCCATATTTATCGCTGAATTTTTTATAAAGCTGCTTGTGTAAATTGTCGAGATTAATGCTTCTCCCCTGTATAAAAGCGATTTCCACGTCTATACCAATCATATCCAAAGCATCACCTGCTGATATAAAAAGGTTGGCATCCTTACCAGTTTCCAATGTGCCGGTGGTTTTGTCGATACCCAGTATTTTAGCATTGTTCATGGTGATCATTGACAGGGCCTGCTCTTTGGTTAGGCCATAACCCACTGCTTCCCCGGCTTCAAATGGCAAGTTGCGCTGCCGCCAGAAACCAATACCGGTTAAACCATAAAGTACGCCGCCATCCTGCAATAATTTAGGCAGTTTATACGGCAGGTAAACATCATCTTCATCCCTATCAGGCAAAGCCTGGGTTTCGCGGATAATTACAGGTACATTATTTTCTTTTAATAAGTCCATTACAAGGAATGATTCTTTACCGCCCACAATTACAGCCGAAACCCCAAACCGTTTAGCAAAATTTACCGCCTGTATAATTTCTTTGGCGCCATCTGCTATAATGAATAGTTTTTTGGTACCGTTGAATAAACCCTTCATAGCCTCCAGCCGTATATTCTTCACTTCCGGTTTAGTAATTTCGGCGTATGATTTAGCCTGCTCAAACAGCCGGGTAATATTGTCAACCGTTTTTTGAGCACGTTGGGCGGGTGTTTCCTGCACAACACCGGGTGCTACAAACGCTCTTCTGCCCCGGCCGCTCTCAACAGCAACAGGCCAGTTTAAATGAATAGCGATATCCTTTTTATAAGCTGCGTCTTCCCAGTTCCAGGCATCTAATTGCACAACCGATGACTCGCCTGAAATTATGCCACCATTAGGGGTGGGTTGGGCAAGTAAAATACCGTTTGAACGCACTGTAGGAATAACTTTCGAATCGGTGTTATAGGCAACTAACGACCGTACATGCGGGTTAAGGTCGCCCGTTTCGGCATCATCAATCGTACCGCGCGCGCCTTCTTCAACTTCAATCAGCCCCAGGGTGGTCATGGGCGCTATAAAACCCGGATATATTTGTTTGCCTGCAGCGTTAATTACCTCACTACCGGCAGTGACAGGTGCTGTACCTTCACCAATACCTGTAATTTTACCTTTATCAAAAGCAATGTATCCGTTGTTAATTACTTGCCCGTTACCTACATGTATGGTAGCACCGGTAATTACAACAGGCTTGGATTGTGGTTTTGCGGGCGAAATATTTGCCTGCGCGTAAGTAAGCGTGGTAGCCAGCAATAATACGCCCAAACTTAATATTGTTCTTTTCATGTTGATTTTCAAAATAGAATTACTGTATGTTATTGTTTTTTTGCTCGTGTACGGCTTCTCTGGCCCGTTCCATATCTGTGTAGTCATCTTCCACTACAAAATTTTCGGTTTCCACACTTTCGCATTCGTACAAACGCCTCCGGTTGGGAGCCGGYCTTTGCGTGGCTGAACCCTTGCTTTTTGCTTCCAGCATTTTTTGAATAATACGGGCTTCATCTGCCATCAAAGCTTTTTGTTTCGCGGCGTCTTTTTCAATGTCCCAGTAAAGCACACCGTCGACATAGGTTTTTTCGGCCACGGCGTAAATAGATAAAGGATCGGCCGACCATAATACCACGTCAGCATCTTTACCTGGTTTAAGACTGCCTATCCGGTCGTCTACATGCAGCATTTTAGCCGGATTCAGGGTTACCAGTTTTAAAGCGTCCTCTTCGCTCATGTGACCATATGTAACCGCTTTCCCGGCTTCCTGGTTAAGGCGGCGGGCCATTTCGGCATCGTCTGAATTAAAACCGGTTACCAAACCAACTTCATGCATCAGCTTGCCGTTATATGGAATAGCTTCGGCAACCTCGCTTTTATAAGCCCACCAGTCTGAAAATGTGGAACCCGCGATATTATGCGCTTTCATTTTATCGGCCACTTTATAACCTTCCAATATGTGGGTGAACGTGTTGATATGAAAACCCAAAGAATCAGAAACATGCATCAGCATATTAATTTCTGACTGCACGTACGAGTGGCAGGTAATAAAGCGTTTGTTGTCCAATATCTCTACCAGGGCATCCAGCTCCAGATCTCTGCGGGTAGTACTACCTTTTACAGCGCGGGCGGCCTTGTATTCTTTAGCACGTGTAAAGGCATCTATATACACTTCCTCAACCCCCATACGTGTTTGCGGAAAACGCAGTGTGGCGTTATCTGTAGGAGATATGCTGCGGTTACTGCCCTTTACGTTTTCGCCCAGGGCAAATTTGATAAACCCATCGCTTCCTTTATACTTAATATCCTCGGGCAGCATACCCCAGCGATGTTTAATTAATTGAGTTTGTCCGCCAATGGCATTAGCCGAACCATGTAGTATATGTGATGTAGTAACACCACCTGCCAGCTGCCTGTACAAGTTAATATCCTGGGCATCAATCGCATCAGCAATGCGCACTTCGGAGGTGACAGATTGCGTACCTTCGTTGATACCACCTGTAACCGCGATATGTGAATGTTCATCAACAATGCCTGCAGATATATGCTTGCCTGTTGCATCAATTACCTTAGCTGTTGGTGAGGATAAATTTTTGCCGATAGCCTTTATCTTTCCATTTTCAATTAAAACGTCGGTATTTTTCAAAACGCCTTCTTTTTCGTTTGTCCAAACGGTACCATTTTTTAATAATACAGTTTCGGCTACAGGCAACTCGGCATTGCCAAATGCTGCGAACGGATAAACCACAGGACCAACGGCTAAATTTGGTTTAGGCCTGTCGCGCTTTGGCGTTTCGGAAGCAGGGCCGGTATAGGTAGCTGTCCATTTACCCTGTGACCCATCGGGAAACGCGGCGTCGCCCCTAAAAGTTAACGGTGATACAGCAGTAATATATCCAGCCAAACGGACAATACCTGCCGGTGCTTTCTTGTAATCAAAATAAATACTGATCTGATCGCCGGTCCTGGTAATAGTGCCATGAACGCGGGCGCTATCCGCGCCGGAGCGCTCCATGTTTACATCATACTCGCCCGGTGTGCCGCTTATTTTTAAAGTGGTATTGGCAAAACCATCGCCATTGAGTAAATAATTACCCCTAAGATCGGCAATCTCAATTTTACTAACCACGTATGGACGGCCTTCTATCCAGTTTTCGTAAATGATATTATCGGGCTTAAACAGGTTATCAGACGTGATCAGGAAACTGGCAATTTTTCCTTTTGCCAATGTGCCCACTTTATCGGCTACACCAAGCATTTCTGCCGGCACGGTTGTTAATGAATTTAAAGCTTGTTTTTCACTTAAGCCATAGGTTATGGCGCTTCTGAGGTTAGTCCAAAAATCATGCGCGTTGGTTAGCCCAAAGGAGGTAATTGCAAACTTTACACCCGCTTTTTCAAGCACAGCCGGATTGGTTGGTGCAAGTTCCCAATTTTTTAGCTGGTCATATTTGATGCTCCGGGCATCCAGCGGATTTTCCACATCATAAGGAGCCGGGAAATTTAGCGGAATAATGAAGGTGCTGCCTGTAGCTTTAATCGCGGTAATGCGCTGATATTCCTGACCATCGGTTTTGTAGATATACTGACGTCCAAATTCTTTGGCTATTTTGTCAGCCCGCAGAATGCTTTGCGGATCGTTCACCTCAAATATCTGGGGCAGGTTTTGGGTTTGATTAAATTGATCAAGGGAAATATTGTATTCTTCTTTCTGGCTCTTGTACCACTGCGCATCATAATATGTTTGACGCAACAAGGCAATACTACCCATTAACGACGATGGGTAATTAGTAGCCGCGGTGCCTTTGTTAAAAGAATAATGCGCGGCAGCCTCGTCTTTAAGCATTACTAAGTTATCGCGCTCGTCGCCCAAACTAACAACTACTGAGGTACCGCGTGCAATACCGTCATGTATTAATGATTGTACAGTACTAAAGCCATTCTTCTTCAGATCTTCATTTTTGGTATCAACGTGAAATACCGTTTTGGCATTCATTTCGGGTTTGATGGCTTCGTTCCATCCATAGGCTCCCGGCTTGGTTGATATCGATATGGAGCTTCGTCCGCCAAAACCTCCGGCACCGAATGCCTGCCTTGGTAGTTCAGGCATCCCATAGGTTGTATACGCATCAACCAATCCCGGATAGATAAATTTTCCTTTCAGATCAATCGTAGTATAACCTTTAGGAACGGCAATAGCCTTACCCACCGCCTCAATTATCCTGTCTTTAATAAGTAATGTACCGCCGCTTATGGTTTGATCGGCGTTAACTACTATAGTGCCATTAACGAAAGCATACAGCCCTGGCCGAATATCCCAGGCCCCGTTAACAGGGAATGTTTCCTGAGCACTGGAAACCTTAAGCATCATTAAAAGAAAACAAAAGAGTATTATTTTTTTCATTTCGTATTGAATTTCATCGAAAATATCAATTCAACACGCTAAAAAAATATAATATTTAATTTATAATAGATTTGTTACAATATTTTTAATTTTATAGACTATTATTTAAAACACTTTTTACATTTTTTAATTTTAAATGAAAAAATAGTAATTAAGCTTAATAATATTTATTACTTTTTTTTAATTAAACAGATTTTTAAACAAATTAAGTTATTTTTTTATACAAAATTTCATTTAATTAAATTCTGTATTGAGTATATATTAATAACTCATTAAAAAAATCAATAAAGCTAAAATTTATGAGTTTTTAACTTTAAAAAATCGTACAATTTAGATTATACCAACAAAATCAAGAAAAAAAAGACAAAAAAACACTTACAATTAAAAAAAATAAAGAATAAATGAATTTTTATACATCAATAACTATTTACCAAAGTAAACTATCACTTATGAAAGGATTGTATATTCCGACAACAATTTACTATCAGTAGATAAAGAAAAAGGGCTGCTTATTCCCGGTCTTCCCAGCAAAAAATGCTGCCCCTCGTCCGGGCGGTCACGGTTAGTTCAATTTTTATTTTCTCGCCGGAAATACCGATACAATTGGCTTCTCATTCCGTCCCGAACATGTACCCGGTCTCCCTTTTGACTTCTGACATCACGAAGAAACTTTGCATATTACCTACATCCGGCAATTTCGAAAGCTTTTTGATCAGTACGTCGTTGTACTCGTCCATATCTTTAATGGCCAGGCGCAACAGGAAGTCAAAGGCGCCGGTCATGTGGTAACACTCCAGTACTTCAGGTAACTTTTTAACTTCCTCCATAAAAGCCATCAGGCTTTCCTGTGAGTGTTCCCTTACATGTACCTGGGTATAGGCAATCAATCCCTTACCTACCTTTTTGTGATCAATGATAGCGGTATAACGCTGAATATATCCCTCTTCCTGCAAGCGGCGGATCCTGGCATGTATGGGAGTAATCGTTTTATGCAGTAAATGGGCGATCTCCTTATGCGTAAGGCGGGCATCCTGTTCCAGAAGTTTCAGTATACCCAAATCTGTTTTATCTAATACGTGTTCCATTTTAAGCGGAGATTAAAGCGTTGGTGGCCAGTAATAAGCTTTCGGCCTTTTCGACCATTACTTTAGAGCCGATAAAGATAGGGGACCGTTGATGTAGCTTTTGCTGGTTTTCGCCCTGAATCTTGGTACTACCCGCGTTGCCGAGGATATCCATCAGACCAGCTTTATTTACCTCGCGGTTGACGATTTTGGCGGCAATGCCGATATCATGCAGCAGCCTCGAAAGCTCGCCTTTTGCATATGGAAAATCTGCCTGCTTTTCAATAATAAACTGGCCTAAGGTAGTCACTTTAGTCATATACTTAGTGTAAATAATACGTAAATAAGTTTATAAATTGGTATGGGCAAAGTAAGGATAAATTCATCTATTATTCAAAATACAAGTATGATTTTACTTTCCAAAACGCTTAAATTGGCATAACAAACAAAGTAGAAAGTGTATTTAACCCAATATTCGATGCGACTAATCCAATGAAATCCGTCACCAATTGCATCCTGTTTGGAAATTTTGACCAAAAAAGCCATAGATTTTAGTCATGTTTTCCAAAGTACAAATACAGTATAGTTTTAATGACCAAAATATCAAAACTTTGTATAGAAATACAGGAACCAATCCCGCATTTCCCAACCAATTATAAAATGCCGATATGCTGAATAAAAAACACAACTTCGGGGCAGGGCCATGCATCCTGCCGGATTCCGTATTGACACGGGCATCGGAAGCCGTAAAACACTGGGACAGGGCGGGCCTTTCCATTTTAGAGATCTCCCATCGTTCTACTGAATTTGAATTGGTCGTTCGCGAAACCGAATTTTTGGTGAGGGAGCTCCTCGACGTTCCCGAAAACTACAGCATCCTCTTTTTACAGGGCGGTGCCAGCATGCAGTTTGCAATGGTACCCATGTGCTTTTTGGGTAAAGGGCAAAAAGCGGCATACCTGGAGGCTGGTTTTTTTGGTGAGAAAGCCATCAAAGAAGCGAAGATCTCGGGCGATGTTGCTGTTGTAGCAACTTCTAAAGACACCCAATACCATTCCATCCCCAAGGATTACAACATACCGGCAGACGCAGCATATTTCCACGTTACCTCCAATAATACCATAGAAGGAACTGAAATGTTCAACTTCCCGAAATCGCCGGTCCCTGTTGTTTGCGACATGTCATCTGATATTTTCAGCAGGGTGATCAATATCAGCGACTTCGACCTGATCTACGCGGGCGCACAAAAGAACATGGGGCCAGCAGGTATGACACTGGTTATCGCTAAGAACAGCTTTTTAGACAGCATTAAAAACCCGGTACATGCCATCCTTGATTACCGGGTATACCGGGCCAATGGCTCGATGTATAATACACCACCAGTATTTGCGATCTATACCGCGATGCTCAACCTGCAATGGTTAAAAAGCAAAGGCGGTGTGAAGTTCATCCATATGGCAAACCTGGCTAAAGCGCAATTGCTCTATGAGGAGATCGACAGTAACCCATTGTTTTACGGGCTGGCTGAAAAGGCCGACCGTTCCCTGATGAATGTAACCTTCCGGATGCACGAGGAGGAAAAGGAAGAAGAATTTCTACGCTATGCCGCAAGGCAGGGCATGGTAGGCATCAAAGGCTACCGCACCATCGGTGGGTTCAGGGCCTCCCTTTACAACGCGCTCCCCCTTGAAAGCGTGCGGGCCCTGGTGGACTGTATGAAAACTTACACATTCGAAACACAACAAAACCTGGTTCAGGTATAAAATATAAAGATGGCCACTATCCAACCCTTTCGCGCGCTGCGCCCTAATTCATTCTATGCCGACGGGTTGATATTTCCCGGCGACGAGCAAGTATTTTATTTTGGCATCGGCGAAAAGGAACATCCCTTAATGCCCCTGAAAACTCAATTGGAAGCCCCTGCACGCATACGCCCTGAAACCGCTGAAGGACAGGAACAGGCATACCGCGAGATCCGGGAATCGCTGGAATGCTTATTGAAGCTGGAACGGATAAGAAAGGATGAGCAACCCGCAATTTATATCTATGAGATCGTTCACCGCAATTACCGGCAAACCGGTATCTGGGCCATGACATCCATCCGGGATTTCTTCGACGGCAAGATCAAACTGCACGAACATACCATCGCCGACAGTGAACGCAGGATATGTAATTACCGCATGCATACCGGTCTGGAGGGCAGCCCGGTTTTACTGACCTATCAGCCGGATATGACGATCAACAGGATCATTGCGGAAACTTGTGCCAACACCAGGAAGTCAACCATAGGTAACAGGAAGAGCCTGCACCGCATCTGGAAGGTCGAGGACAGCGAAACGCTCCGTAAAATAACAGCTGCTTTCACCCAGGTCGAAACCGTATATATGGCTGACGGGCACCACAGACTTGCATCAACGGCCAGGCTCGCGCTTGAGTCTGGCTCCGATGAGTATATCTCTTCTCTTTATATTGCCGCCGATCAGCTACGGATCATTGAATTTTACCGCGTGGTCATTCCTGATACTGCTGTAAACGATGCTGACCTGTTCTCCCGGTTAGGCGAGCTGTTTACGATTGTTCCAAGTGAAGGGAACTTACCTGTCAAGCCAGCTTCGGCCAATATCCTGGGAATCTGTACTCACGGCAAATGGCATGAACTACATGCGAAATCGCCCGCAGCCCTGGATGTCGTTCTCTTACAGGATGAGATTCTGGCCAAAGTTTTCCAGATCAATGATCCCCGGAATGATACCCGTCTGAAATGCATAGGCGGCGAAAATGCTATGGAAGAGACACTTGCACTACTTAAGGCCGAACCGTCATCCATAGCGTTTACGCTCTTTCCAATGTCGGTAAAGCAGTTGATCAGCGCGGCAGACGCCGGACTGATCCTGCCGCCGAAATCAACCTGGATCGACCCTAAAGTCCCCTACGGGCTCTTAATGTACCAGCACGCTACTGTTGGCCTTCCGGAAACGCAAAAATCAGAACAGTACAACAGCAACGGCCATAAATAATATATCAGCATGAAAAAAGACAAGATCCTCATTATTGGTGCCCGCGGGCAGATCGGTACCGAATTAACAGTTGCCTTAAGCGGGCAATACGGCACCGAAAATATTATTGCGGCGGATATCCACCCTCCTATAGCCGGACAGGCGAATTACATTACCCTCGACGTGCTGGATCATGCCGCCCTGGAAAACATTGTCAGGGAATTAGGTGTAACACAGATCTACCTGTTGGCGGCAATGCTTTCGGCCAGGGGCGAACAGGACATCGATGCGGCCTGGCACCTGAATGTCCAAAGCCTGCTTTCCGTTTTGAAGATAGCCAAGAACCTGGCTCTTGATAAGGTATTTTGGCCAAGCAGTATCGCCGTATTCGGACCCGGGTCTCCCAAATACAACTGCCCTCAACAAACGCGTATCGAGCCCAATACCGTTTACGGCATCAGTAAAAGGGCCGGCGAGTACTGGTGCAATTATTATTTTGAAAAACACGGGGTGGATGTGCGGAGCATCCGCTTCCCCGGACTGATCTCCTATACAGCGCCACCGGGCGGCGGGACAACGGATTATGCAGTGGATATATTTCACCAGGCGCTGGAAAAGGGCCATTACACCTGCTTTCTGGAAGAGGATAACTGTCTGCCTATGATGTATATGCCTGATGCCGTCCGCGCAGTGTTGGAACTCATGAACGCGCCCAGGGAATCCATAACGATCAGGACATCCTATAATCTTGCAGGTATGAGCTTTGCACCATGCGACGTTGCTGCGGCGATCAGAGCGTACGTTCCCGGATTTAACGTCAGCTACGCACCTGATTACAGGAATACAATCGCCAATAGCTGGCCAGTCAGCATCAAAGACGATCAGGCCAGGAAGGATTGGTCATGGAAGCCCGAATATAACCTGAAAACAATGACAATTGATATGCTGGAGCAGCTATGCATTCAAAAAGGGCTTGTCCTTGGTGAAACCTTCCCCTTAAAAACCGCTTACCCGGACTTC
Source organism: Mucilaginibacter sp. P4_E8 (assembly GCF_056401495.1). Taxonomy (NCBI): domain Bacteria; kingdom Pseudomonadati; phylum Bacteroidota; class Sphingobacteriia; order Sphingobacteriales; family Sphingobacteriaceae; genus Mucilaginibacter; species Mucilaginibacter sp. P4_E8. The sequence goes on along the minus strand of NZ_JBFUJG010000071.1, from coordinate 2,670 downwards.
CCGGTAGACAACTATGAATTTACTAAAATAGTATAGTGATGCGCAATATACAGCTCACACCAACGATCGCCAACAAGGACCACCCTTCCGTAGAGAAATATTTCAACGAGATCGGAAGAGAAAAGCTCATTACAGGGCAGGAAGAAGCAAGCCTGGCGGCAAAGATCAGGCAGGGTGACAGAACCGCGCGTGAAAGACTGATTCGCAGCAACCTCCGCTTTGTCGTTTCCGTAGCCAAAAAATACCAGTACCAGGGCTTGCCCTTAAGTGATCTGATCAGCGAGGGGAATCTCGGGCTGATCAAAGCTGCTGAACGTTTTGATGAAACAAGAGGTTTCAAGTTTATTTCATTTGCCGTATGGTGGATCAGGCAAAGCATCAGCTCAGCCATCATTGAACATGCCCGGGTGATCCGCCTTCCCATGAATAAGATCCATGATATTACCCGGATCAATAAGGCCATCGCCGAGATCGAACAAGAAACCCTAAGACATCCTACACTTGAACAACTGGCTGAACATTTGCAGCGATCAAAGGAGCATGTCAGGGATGCGATGGATTGTGCGCCCTGGACCGCCTCCTATGATGCACCTCTAAACGAGGAAGGGTTTTCACTGCTGGACAGCACCCCGCAGGATGCCATTTCGCCCGACCATGACCTGATCGTGGAATCGCAGCACACCGAGATGAATCAACTGTTATCTGCATTGACTAATCGGGAAAGACAAATTATCGAAATGACTTACGGCATGGATGGCGGTCACGCAATGAATCCAACGGAGATCGCGAAATATATCGACATGAGCCCGGAACGGATCAGGCAGTTGCGCAACGCCGCGCTTATTAAGCTGCAAAACAGGGTCAAAACCAGCCTGGTCGAGAACGAATGATTTGTCCTTGTTGATCAAACTACGATCCCAATTCATCAAGAATTGGCTCTGACTGCTCCTGCCTGACCACTTTGATCTGATCAATGGTCAAACCTGGATTGCGGCAATCTTCTTCAATGGAATACACAATTATTAATTGGGGCTTAGTATACGTTATGTCGCAGTTGTGAAAAGCAGCTTCAGCTGTCCATAGCATCACCTGTGCTAATTGAAACGATACGGATCATTACACATGTCAACCATCAAAAAGTCGCGGGGTAATTTCCTGCAGCTTTTTTGTTAACTTCAATTTAGCTTTGAGCGTCAATAAACAGTCGCTTTTTGCCCCGGAGCTTCAAATCATTAAGCTAATGTTTAAAAAAGTTTAATTTTTTTTACATCAGCATACCCCCTCTGGTATTTTAAACCGTAATACCTAATATAAGCAAGTAATAAGCCACCATGACTAACCAGGAAAGTAAAGATCTGCTAAAAAAGTATATCGAAGGAAAATGTGATCAGGAAGAAACTACCTGGGTTGAAAGCTGGTATCTTAATAGCCTTAATAACAATACAGTACCATCCCCGGAAGAAATTGAAGCTGCTTATACCGCAGTTAGAGCGAATCTTCCTAAACCCGCACGCATTGCGGGCAGAAGGTTTTATCTTTCTATTGCGGCCACCATTCTTTTATGTGTTTCTGTCGCGGCGTATTTAGCTTTCCATCAGTCATCACCAAATTCAGAAAACACGGTTTCAACAGCTAAACAAAATGATCTTCCTCCGGGTAGTAATAAAGCCATACTAACTTTGGGTAACGGCCAGCGCATTATTTTAACGGGCGCCTCAAACGGCAAAATAGCACAACAAGGTAATGTGGCCGTCAGCAAAACAGCCGAGGGACAAATTGTTTATAACAGAAACGATAACGAACCATCTGTCCCGGTGTACAATACTACAGCCACCCCACGTGGGGGCGAATATCACCTGATACTGGCCGATGGTACCAATGTTTGGTTAAACGCGGCATCATCCATAACCTATCCAACAGCGTTTACCGGTCATGACAGAACGGTTCAGGTAACCGGCGAGGTTTACTTTGAGGTATCACATGATCAGCACAAACCTTTTAAAGTAATTACCCGCGGCCAAACGGTTGAGGTGCTGGGTACCCACTTTAATATCAATGCTTATGATGATGAGCCCGTTATAAAAACAACATTGTTTGAAGGCGCTGTAAAAGTCAGCAGAGATGCAAAATCAGCCATGCTAAAACCGGGAGAACAAGCGGTTGATAATACAAACAGCTCAACTATTAACGTAACCAATAATTTTAACAGCGCAGAAGTTATTGCCTGGAAAAACGGCAAGTTTTATTTTGACTATTCCGATATACATACCGTTATGCGCCAGATTGCGCGCTGGTATGATGTAGACGTGGTGTACCAGGGAAAAATACCCGCCAAACGGCTTTCCGGTTCATTCTCTAAATACACCAATGCTTCAAAGGCTTTATCCATATTAGAATACGCAGGTATCGACTTTAAAATTGAAGGAAGGAGGATTATCGTAAAATAATTACCACCTCTTAAATCAAAGCGGTTGCCAGGCTTCCGTCCCCTTTTGTTGGCCCAAAAAAAACCGGAGAGTGGTGACACACTTCCCGGCTGATAGTTTGGGTTAACCATAATTTATTTTGAACTAAACAAGGTACTTACAAACCCAAACCATACAAAAGTATGCAAAATTTTACTTTAAGTCCTTTCTTATCGTATAAGAAAGGACTTCACAAATTTTTCCT